>NZ_OMPH01000044.1:0-2117 GCF_900312795.1 Ruegeria sp. AU67 | reverse complement strand
TTACCGCAGTTCATTCTTCCGTCCACAACCATTTCAATCAGGAACGCGCCCTCTACAGCAGAGACAATTTCAAGCTCAACCGCGCCGCTGCTCTCTCCGAGTGGCGCCAACTTTGTTCAGCATAAGTGCCGGCATTTAGGGGTAAACAGAGACTGCTTCGAATTGGTCTGACAGCACCTCCGGAATGGGTCTGTTTGCTGTGATTGATAACATCGACACGAAAGGCAGCTTTGTCCCGCACTCCGGTCACTGACGTACCGCGCAGCGAATGACTGCTTCGAGCCCTTAGCGACCAATGCTGCACGTTGCATCAAGAACGCCAAAAAGCAGAAACTGATCATTGGGGGCCGATGGGTCGGCCCTTCGCGGATCTTGAAAACGGTGCTTGATTGCTGCTGTCGCAGCCCGCATTGCAGACATTCCCTGAGCCTACTCAATTCTGTAGGCGGAATACACTTTGATGTGTGTCGCAATAGGGCATCTTGCTGGAATCCCACCAAAACGGGTGCCCCTGAATCCCACTTAGTTCCCTGACACCTCGGCCATCCCTTCGATTGACCGGCGGCGATTGGGAGGGTCTTGTCAGAAGAACTTGTCTTGAGGCGGGCAGGGCGAGCACTTAGCGTCGCAGGATGACAAAACGCAGCCCTTTTCGCTACTTCAAGACGAGCCCCGAGATCATCCGTCTGGCCGTCATGATGTATGTTCGGTTTCCGCTTTCGCTTCGCAATGTTGAAGATCTTTTGCACGAGCGCGGCATCGAGATCAGCCACGAAACTGTGTGAAACGTTGGTATTTGAAACCGCAGCTCACATTCACCGGGAAGGCTTGAGAGCAGAAAAAAGGGACACCTGTGAAAGCGGATTGGCAGCTCAACACTGCAATCAATATATTTCAATATTTTTATCTGATTATGTGAATCCTTGACGATCTGGTAGTCAATTGCCTGTGCTGTTTGCAAAAGCAGCCCGACTACTCGATTCATGATTTTTGAGGAATGGAAAATGCCTACTTTAAAAAACCGCCTTGCAATCGTCGTCTCAAGCCTAGCGTTCATTTTTGTTTTTGCGAGTACTGCGACCGCAAAATTTACTGCTGAAGATGCTGCGAAACTAGACACGGAAGCGGAAGCCACATTAGCTCAATTCAAGGCCGATACAAAAGGCGCTGACGAAGTACTGGCGAGCGCTAAGGGCGTTTTGGTGTGTCCAAACATCACGAAAGCTGGCCTTGGCTTTGGCGCCGAAGGAGGTCGATGCGTGCTGGTATCTGGCGCTGATGAAAAGCTTTATTACAACACCTTCGGCGTCAAAGGTGGTTTCATCGCAGGAATTCAATCCCATTCGATGATCTTGGCATTGAACACAAACGAAGCGCTGGCAAAGTTCACCAGCAATGACCGCGAGTGGGAATTGGGCGTGGATGCATCGGTGGCCGTGGCCAAAATTGGTGCTGGCGGTGATTTGGACACCACCAACCTTAAAAGCGATATCGTATCCTTCATTTTTGGTCAGAAGGGTTTAATGGCTGATGTGAGTTGGAAGGGGTCGCGTTTCAAAAAACTGGAAATCGAATAGTAGGTTGTTTTCCAGAAAAGAAGTTTCGCGGAAGTATTCTTAACTGGATGTTCCGCGAAGCATCTTCGGTGAAAGTGGGTCCGAGAAGTTCCGCTTCGAGCCCGTAGCGGCCATTGCTGAACCTCGGGCTAACTTACGCTCGTCGACAAGGAGGCAGAGACCATTGTATGACCTCTGCCTCATCACTTCATCTATTGAAGAACTTAGCAACAGCGTCGGTTGATGCCTTCACGGCCTCGGGCTTGTAGTAGAATTCCACATGGGAGAACTCATCAAACGCCAATTCCTCATGCTCACTGGTCGGCGCTGTCAGAAGAAACTTATTGAGGCGGGCAGGGCGAGCACTTAGCGTCGCAGGATGACAAGACGCAGCCCTTTTCGCTACTTCAAGACGAGCCCCGAGATCATCCGTCTGGCCGTCATGATGTATGTTCGGTTTCCGCTTTCGCTTCGCAATGTTGAAGATCTTTTGCACGAGCGCGGCATCGAGATCAGCCACGAAACTGTGCGTTATTGATGGAACAGATTTGGCCCGATGTT
>NZ_OMPH01000015.1:0-14402 GCF_900312795.1 Ruegeria sp. AU67 | reverse complement strand
AGAACTCGCACCTGCCGTTTCGACGAAGAGAACGGGCCATGCTGCGTTTCAGGCGTATGCGAAGCTTGCAGAAATTCGCCTCCGTCCATTCCTCCGTTTACAACCACTTCAACCAGGAAAGATCGCTCGCCAGTCGAGACACCTTCAAGCTGACACGCACCGCCGCTCTCGCCGAGTGGCGTCAACTTTGTTCCGGATAAGTTCGCGATTTCCGCGGCAAACTGAGACTAGTTCGAATTAGTCTGACAGCACCAGTTTAAATGTGGGATCAGAGTTTAGAGGTTATCGAATCCTGCGGTCTACGCATTCCGAAATCACAGAAGCGATAGTTGCAAAAACGTCTGGTCGGCTCATTAGCTCCACATGCTTCATGTCTAGGCTGTAAAGGCTTTTGTCCCGCAAGTGCGTATCCAAAACGTCGCCGCCAGTCAGAGAGGGGTTGCCGCGTGACAAAAACACGTGTGCCGGGGGATCAAAGCGAGGCACGCGAAAATTACTGATCGCCAATTCGTGGGCAATTTCGACACCCCTGATCCTCGCTTCTTCAGCTTCAGGTTGCTCAGCTAGAATGCGCTTGATTTCAGGAACGACGCGCCGTGCTTTAAAGCGGCGTTTCCAGCCTTTGATGATGTAGCGCAGTCTTTTGTACGAGCGAAAGTACAAGGGCTGTAACTCCGGTTCTGCCCCGACCATTTTGAACGGAGGGTCCAAAAGGATCATACCAAGGGTTTTTTCCTGCCCCAATTGTCTTGCCATTTCCATGGCAATCGGACATCCGGCGGAATACCCGCACAGAACAAATGGACCGGTCTTATTGGTCTGTTTAAGATGAGAAATAGCTTCGGATGCAAGGTCGCTGACAGACCGGTCAAACGGGACGGGAGTACCTTCTGTCCGATGGCTTGGAATATGCACAACGGAATGGTCTGGACCCAAGCTTCGGGCCATATACCGGCTGAACTTGACAGAGCAATGCGCAATTAAGACTGTTGTTTTGCTCGTTCCTTGGCTGGAAATCTGAATAGCGCTTTCGCTCCCAGAGAACATCTCGCCCGCGCGCCTCTCGGATACCCTTTTGGCCAATTCAGCAACTGTTGGGCAACTAAAAAGATCGGTTGGTTCAAAGTGAATTCCTTGCTCGCAACCCCTAGCATAGGCCGAAAGTGTCGCCAAACTGTCGCCCCCCAAATCAAAGAAATTGCCGTTTCTCGTCTGACATCGCGTATTCAGCGTTTCGGAAAAAATTGCGGCTATTTGCTCCTCGAGCTCTGTCTTCGGGGGTGCGCCAACGTGGGATTGCAGGTGCTCGGTGACCATAGCCTTAAGTGCGTTTTGATCCAACTTTCCGTTCGGAAGAATAGGAAACACTTCAACACCAACAACCGAACTTGGATGGAAAGGTTCTGGAAGACTGGCCTCAATGTGACGCGCGGTGGCCTCACAAATCGGGTCGCTGGGTCCGCATTCTATCGCCAAGATAATACTATTGGAGCCCGAAAGCGCCAATGAAACGGCAGCTATACGGCGTTGTTCAGTAACAACTTGAGCAGCAGCCTCAATTTCCGAAAGCTCGACTCGATGTCCGCGTATTTTGATTTGTTTGTCCCGGCGGCCCAAGAACGTGATGCATCCCGAGGCGTCAGCAACCCCAAGATCGCCTGTTCTATACGCCCGGATGCCTTCACCCCCAAATTCAAAGAACCGATTTTTTGTGTATTCCGAATCGTGTAGATAGCTGTTTGCGACTGTGTGGCCAGCAACAATGATTTCACCGGTTATCCCCGGTTCAGCTGGGCAATCATCGTTATCGAAGACGCCCACCCAGGTTCCGGGAATTGCCTTCCCAATTGGAACAATCGGGCCTTCTTCAAAAGCCGTAGCATCAAACGAAGTGCACCAAACCGTACCCTCCGTCGGCCCATACTCATTCATCAATACGCAATTGGGCAGCAACTCTTTTAATTCGTGAGGCAGGCTGTCGTAGAGTGCTTCTCCAGCGGCGATTAGAACCCGTAGGCTTTGCAAATCACTTTGTGGTACGGACATCAGAAGCGCGCGAGCCAAGCTCGGTAGGCACAGAGTATGGGTCACATTGTGTCGGGAGATTAATTCTCCTAACTGGTTCGGACTTTGCTCGGCGCGTTTCTCGGCGACGACCAAATGTCCGCCAGTGCAAAGGGTCCAGTAAATTCCGGCAACAGAGCTGTCAAACGCCAAAGAGGACAGCAGTAGGTAGACTTCAGGCGCAGCACCGTAAACCTCATCTCGCGCGACCGTTGATACGGCCAGCGCTGAGTGAGAGATCACAACACCTTTGGGTTTGTTTTCTGACCCGGACGTGAACATGACATAGGCACGCGCACCGAGCTTAACATCGTCCGGGTGGATCGCCTGATCGAGCACGTCAACTAGAACCGGATGAGCAGATTTGGTGGGCAGGTTATTTTGCGACGTTCGTGACGTCACAATGAAACGGGGCTTGACCGTTTCCATCATCTGCGAGAGACGAATTTCCGGATAATTCAGATCCAGCGGAACATATGCTGCACCTGACATCATCACGCCCAAAAAGGCTGCAAATGCATCCACGCCACGCGGCAAAGCTACAGGGACTATATCGTCTTCAGTCACACCAGCTTTGAGCAGTGAAAAGGCTAGTTGCCGCGCGCGTTTCGACAGTTCGGAATAAGTTACCGTTTTGTGGTTGTCAGATATTGCGACCGCATTTGGCGAAGCGTCAGCGTGTTGCAGGAAGCGATGAATGACAGTTTCAGCTTTTGGCGCGGGTAAGATGTAAACCGGGTTAGCACCGTCTTTCATCAGGTTTCTTATTGGCGTTGTAGGATCATTGGCAATTGCAAACAAGACGCGTTTGTAGCTTTCAAGGCACGACCGAATGGCTTCGGCGGAAATACGTTCTGGGTCGAAATAGATTTCAACATCCAAATCTTTCTGCGGCGTCACAAGAAGCGATAAGGGATAATTGCTGAACTGCGCTGTCTTAAGACCAGTGATCTCAATGTCGTCAAAGACGAAATCTTGTTTCTGAACGCCTTCATTCACAAACAGCGTATCGAAAACGGGGGTTCCACTTGCGAACGGGGCGCAGCTTTGTACGTCTGCGAGCGAGGCGTGCTCATGTTTTAGTCGTTTCAACTCGGTGCCAGTGTGGTCTTGTAGGAGCTCGCCCACTGATTGGGACGGATCGATTTTGAAACGTACTGGCAGTGTGCTTATGAATGCACCAACGGCTTGAGAAATATTGGGGATTTCAGGTGGACGTCCTGCAGTCGTGGTACCAAACACGATGTCGTTTTGCCCGAGATACCTGCGCAAGACCAATGCCCAAGCCACAGACAAAACCGTATTTGGTGTGACCTTCAATTCTGCCGAAGCCCGATTTACGCTCTCCATCAAGTCGCTGCCTAATCGCTCGGCATACGAGACCTGGGTCGGAGACTGATTTCGGCTGTCCAGTTCAGGAAGCAAGCAGGGCGCTTCCAAGCCCACAAAGTAATCGGTCCAAAACGCAGTGTCCGTCAGTGGACCCTGTTTTTTGAGCCAGGTCAGATAGGTTTTGAAACTTGGCGCAATCGAACCGGCAGGGCTTTTTCCATGGTAAAGGTCGAAGAGATCTCTAATCGAAACGCCGGTCGACCACCCATCACTGATAAGGTGATGAATTGTCCACACAAACCGCCAGCAGTCTTGCGCTTCCTTGATCATTGTAACTGCCATCAAGGGGGGGCTCTTCAAATCAAACTGCCGTAGCTGCTCTAGTTTCAGAAGGTCGTCGAAACGCTGTTCCAAACCTGAATGCTCAGTCCAATCCAATTCGGTCCACGGCAAGCTAACCTGTTCCTGGATGACCTGAACGGGTTGCTTCACACCCTTCCAAACGAAACCGGTTCGGAATACGTCGCGCGCTTTTACAAGAGACTCCATCGCAACTTTCAGCTGCACTGGGTCCAGAGGGCCCCGCAACGTGCAACTGACTACAGCTACATATTGTCCGTGCAGCTGCGCCTCGTCATCGACATGAAACAATATCCCGCGCTGGGCGGAAGACAGCGGAAGAATGTCGGCTACACCTTGCGGATATCCCATGTCAGCCCAGCGCCTCCGAGATGCTTGAAAGATCATCATCGTCCAGATCGAGCAGAGCTTCTTCCGGGCCTTCCCCAATGCTGACTGACGACAAATTGTCTGCATGTGCAGCAAGTGCTCGAACGGTTCGGTATTCAAACAGCGAGGTCGCAGGCAGGGCAAACCCCTGTTCATTGGCCTTCATAGCAATCTCTATCGCGGCAAGGCTGTCGACGCCTAGATCGAAAAAGTCATCGGTCGCACCGATCTGGAGTTTACCCATCACCGCAGACAGTATGTCGGCCAACTTTTGTTCCGTTTCCGTCTCAGGTGGAACCAAGCCCGAGCGCTGCACGCCTCGCCTGCTTCCTTTGGGCAGACGGGATGCATCAACCTTTCCATTGGGGCTAAGCGGCATATCCTTCAGTAAAACCACTTCGTCAGGCAACAAACCTCTTGGAAAATGGGCCTCTAGTGTCTGCCAAACATCTTGTTCTGCGATATCGCGACCGGCCACGTAAACGGATAGCTTTTGTTGGTTGACGGGCTCGTCAAATCCAATCTCTTCTAGGATCGCTTCGACGCGCTGCGTATCGATGTCGTCGTTAAGCTCTTCTAATGCCTGTTCGCGGGTTTTGTGGCCTAAGCGCACATCCCAGGAATAGGGCAGTGCGTAGTTGTGGTACCCCTCGCGTGACTTGTGCAAATAGATCCCGGTGTCATTGATCAGGCAATTGGTCGACCTACCAGTGTCCGATGGGCGTTGCCATGCAGTTTCCTTATCAAGAAACTCGTAAATCTCAGCTACGGGCACGTCGATGTAGCGGTAAATGTCGAGCACCTCGATCTGATCCAGAAAACGTCCATCTTTCAGGTCATCCGTTTCCAAAAGCTTGGAAAGCGCGTCATCTTTTGCGTGATAGGCTTTACGCGCCTTGGTAACCATATCGTCCAGCTGGGAGCACGTAGGGGCTGCGTTGCGGAACAGGTCGGGGGTCAAGCGTGTTTCAAAGAACTGCCCTCTGGACAATCCTGTCACCACCATAGTCGCGCCATCGGCCAAAGCCGTACGGAACGCCAAAGTGTATAGCGCCTTGAAACAACCCTGACACACGTTGGAGTGTGTTTTCAGGCTGTCGACGAATATCTGGTTCATCTTGTCAGTGCTGAGATAGCGATGATCCCAACCAAGATCTTCTGCTACCCTTTGAATATTCGTCTTCGACTTTTCAGAGATATAGCCATTGTCCAAAGTCACGGCGAGCACGCGCGACGTGTAATCAGCAAGCCGATAGGCGGCGTATGTGCTGTCTTTGCCGCCACTCAGCATCATGACCGCGTCGTATTTCCCGGTGCTCGCTTCGGCTGCACGCGCTATTTGGCGCTGTAGCGCAGGTTCATCCTTAAAGTAGGCCTGCGCCCGGGCTTTGTAGTTGTCGAATTCTGCGCAAAAATGGCACAGATCGTTTTCAACAAAATCTACCCCGGACACGGAATCCGTAAGGCCACATGTTTTGCATTGCTTGTCTCTGCCAATAGACGGTGCTGATCCGAACGAGACATGAACGGCATTCACATTCGGCAATTGTCGCAAAACGCGGTCAATCTCTGCGACTTCGAAACGCACACCGCCTATTTTTATTTGTTGATCCGCCCGGCCAAGGTAATCAAATCGCCCATTTCGATTGATACGACCCAAATCACCAGTTCGGTAAACCTTGCCTTGAATTGCTTTTGGATCCTCCAAGAATTTCCCTTCAGTTTTGGAGGGTGCGCCAAGATATCCCTCGGCCAAGCGGCCGCCGATAACGATTTCTCCGGTTACACCAATGGGGCAAAGGTTCATGCCTTTATCCCTGACACTGACCGAAACACCGGCTGCGGGAGACCCTATTTGGACCGAGGGCTCGGTATCAGCAACGGGGTCATATGTGTGGTGCATGGCGCCGACGACGGCTTCTGTTGGGCCGTATTCATTAATAAGAGTTAAAGACGGTGATAGATCTTGGGTCGCTTTGCGGCAGAGTTGCGATGTCAGGTTCTCACCACCCAGAACAAGCGTCTGAATACGCTCAACAACATGACCCTGTTTGCAAGCCAAGGCGAGGTGAGAGGGGGTCAATTTCACGACATCCACCGCGTCTTCGGTAAACACGTCTAGCACTGCAAGGTCAGGGTCGGAGTGCTCCGGGTATATACGGATCGACCCACCAGTAGCCAACGGCGCGAATAAGGACGTCAGTGTCAGATCGAATGATATTGAAGAAAAGAATGCGTAGTGCGCAGCGCGGTTGCCTGTGAAAGTCTTTGCGGCCCAGTGAATGTAGCGTGACAGGTTTGTGTGATTGACCTCAACGCCTTTTGGCAATCCTGTCGAACCTGAGGTAAACAGGACATAGGCAAGGTCACTGCCAGATGGTCTCTCGAAAGTGCGTGGCGTATCTGCATTGACCAGTGTGATGTTCAAGCTTCGACAAGCAAAAGCGCGGTTATCGTCAAAGGGCACGAAAACTGCCGCAGCGCCTGAAATTTTGACAATCTGTTCTGCACGCGCGCTTGGTGTATTTGAAGCGATGGGCACAAAGCTGCAACTGGCTTTCAACACACCCAACATGACCAAAATGAAATCCATGGATCGCGGCAGATTGATCGCTATGGGAGACCCACGTGGGATTCCGAGGCCAATGAGGTAAGCTGCGATCTGATCGCTGCGCCGGTCAAGTTGTCGGAAAGTTATCTGGTCGTCGGTACACGACAGTGCAATTGAATCCGGGGAATTGATAACTTGTGCCGAGAACGCGTCCAAAACTGTTTCGGGCGCACCCGCCAAGTTTTGTCTTCCAAATACAATCGCCCGATCTTTTTCATCTGCAGCGATGTCCAGTGCTGCTACACGCGTATCCGGAACTTCGACCGTAGCTTTCAAGACGCGCAGGAAATGGTACTGCAGGGCCCCAGCCGATACGTTATCTAAGATTTCCTCGTGTACATCCAGGAACATCTCTGGCTCGCCGTTCCCGTGAAAGTCCATTATATGGAGACGAATGGTATGGCCCGCGTCATGCGCACCGCTATGGAGCCATTTCGCCGTTGCCGGCTTCCCGGCGAAGCTTCCAAACTCGGCTTGAATGTAGTTGCAAACGGCGCTTATGCCCGATGTGTCGATGTTTGCAACCGCGCCGGGTTTCGCCCGCCTTAAAAAAGTGCCCAGCCCGGTTTTGACCTTTACATATACATCCAACAGCGTGTCTTCAGCGTCTAACTCCACAGTTAAAGGCAGAACTTCGACAAATGGGCCCAGCGTTCTTTTGTCTTGGCTCGACAAGCGGTTATGGGATGGCAATCCAACGGTGATCTGATCGTCGCCTGTGACCCGATGCAAATACCCGAAATAGGCCGTCAGGTAGACTGCCAGCTTCGACAAGTCTTGCGTGAACAGGCGGAATTCCGATTGGGTTACAGCGTGCTCAAGCGTGTCCTGTATATCCTGCGGAATCTCCACAGCGATACGTTTGGAAAAACCTGCTCGCTTGGCGTTACTACCGTATGGTGATGACGATGGGTGGAAAGGCGAAGGCGCCGCAAGTACCTCGGCGGTGTTGAGCAGTGGCGGGCTTTGAAAAAAGCTTGGCAGCGGCTCGGCAGTAAAAACACCGTCATGTTCGATAGCCGAATACCGTTGCGACACTTGATCAAAAAATAGAGCACCGGACTGTGCATCACACACGATGTGATGTTGACATAAAGCCCAAACCCAATGGTCGTTCGCCAACTTGATCAGTTGGCTGCGCAGTGTTTCACGCCTTAGATCAAACGGAACTTGAACCCACGCATTGAGCTTGCGTTCCAAGTCAGTTGCCGCGTCAGGCGACTGGCTGGCGTCCTTACACTCCAGAAGTCCTTCAACTGCATGTTCGACAACTTGAATGGGCGCATCAGTCCCTTCTCGAAAAACCGTGCGCAGAATTTCGTTTTCTTGAGCCGTTTCGAAAAACGCCCGTCGAAACACATCGGGGTCCACTTCGAAGTTCAAGTCAAATCGCCAAGCCATATTGTAAACAGGCAGGTCCGGTTGCAGGAGATGGCCTTTCCAGAACCTCAGTTGGCTTTCAGACAATGGATGCGACATGTTGGCCACCTCAGGAAACTGCGATGTGCCGATTTTCGGCATAATCGGAAATTGCATCGATAGAGCTGAGGTTTTCCAGCGTGACGTCCTCCAAAGGGATTTCAATGCTGTAGGTCTGTTCGACGAACGAAACCAAAGACATGACGCCCAACGAGTCGATCTTTCCGCTTAGCAACAGTTCCTCGTCGTCTGTCACTTTTAGGCCGCCCAACAGCGTGACGCTAACGTAATCGCGCAATGCCTGTATTTGTTCTTCAGGCTGCATGCTGTGTATCTTTCTGTCCGGCGAGCTTGGCGCGGTCTATCTTGCCCGTCGAAGTGCGGGGCATTTCCTCAAGCCATTCGATGTGATGAGGCACGGCATATCGCGGCAAAACAGCTTCTACTTTGGACCGAACGCTTGACAGATCTTCTTTTGAACCGCCGGTAACATACGCATGGATTTCATCGCCGCATACTGTTGCGACCGCCTCAGTAACAAATGGAGTGTTGACCAATGCAAGTTCGATTTCATCCAGTTCGATGCGAAAACCCCTGAGTTTTACTTGGCGGTCTTTGCGTCCGATCAAGAAAAAATCATTGTTTTCCGCTCTTCGAACAATGTCCCCAGTACGGTAGAATCTACGCACATTGCCGTCGGTGTCCGGAAGATCGCAAATCGCAGCTTCAGTTAGCCCGGAATCGTGCCAGTATTCCAACATGACCTGTTCGGAAGCGATCAGGAGTTCTCCGGTTTCCTCATCTTCAGATCCGATCCCGATACGAGCGGTCACTCCAATATCCGGACGTCCAATAGGCAACGGGCTGGTTCCGTCCAACTCTGCATGCGTCATCACGGCTGTCGTGCAATGGTTCGTTTCTGTTGGACCGTATGCATTCAGGAATTTCGCGTTTGGGGTATGTTTGGACAGCGCCTTCAAAGCAGCCGGAGGCATTTTTTCTCCGGCAAACATGACGATCCGCAGCGCGTCCAGGCTTCGGCCCTCCAACACGCCGCGTTCTACCATTTGGATCAGGGTATATGGGACAGAGTACCAAACAGTGATCCTCTCCTTCTCCGTCAACTCCGAAAGGCTTGCAGGTAGTTTTGCATGCATTTCGGGAATAACTACGGTGCAAGCTCCGGCCTGGGCGGTGCTGAAGATATCAAAAATCGACATGTCGAAATGAATAGGGGTGTGGTGGCTCACTCGGTCTGACGCTCGCAACGCGCACAATTTCGCGGCCATCTTGGCGTAGGCCAACCCGCTTTTATGGGTGTGTACTATGCCCTTTGGTGCGCCGGTGGTCCCAGATGTCATGAGGATGTACGCAGGATCCTCGGCATCCCTATCCGGTCTACAAGCGGTATCTAGATTGCCCGAAAATTCATCTAGGGGCTGTGAAATGTCAAACAGCTGGCTTTCGGAAAAAGTACTCGAAAACTTAGTTTTGCGCGCCGTGTCGGTGATGACCAATCTGGCCGAAACGATCGATACTTGCGCCTCAATGCGCTCGGTCGGTGCTGCGGGATCAATCGGAACAAAAACGCCTCCGATGCGGAGGATGGCGTAAATCGCCGCGATGGTTTCCGCGCCTTTGACCGAGCAGACAGCCACTCTGTCACCGCGTTCTACGCCCATAGTGACTAGTGCATTCGCAAACTTGTCGACTTTGGAATTTAGCGCAGCGTAAGTGGTGATTTCCCCCAGCGTGCTGACCGCCGCAGCTTCGGGCGTTACTTGCGCGTACCGCCTGAGTGCGTCGTCCAGAAACAAGCCCGTTTCGATCATTGGGTCACCATTACAACGGCGTCACCGAACTGCGGGAACCAGCCGATCGTTCGTTCGTAGAACCAGAACATTGCAATTGCGATCAGGGCGACGGAACCAAATTGCAGAAACACAACGCGGTAGGCCGTCAGGCGCCGCAAAGCAAAGAAGATTGGGAACAAAACGACTACGATGGCGAGTTGCCCGACCTCAACTCCAATATTAAATGTAGCCAGCCCAAGCGCCTTGCGTGTGGGGTCGAGGCCAAGTGGCTCGAGCACATTTGCGAAGCCGAAGCCATGGAATATCCCGAACAGGAAGACGACCTTCCAAGAACTTGCGTGAAAACGAGGTACAAGGTTGCCGACGGCGACGGCAGCAATCGAGAAAGCGATAACCGCCTCCACCAGCGTCACAGGCAGGGTTATGACTTCGAAGGTTGCGAGACAAAGTGTGATAGTGTGGGCGATCGTGAACACCGTTACGATCTTGACGGTTTCCAACAGGCTTTCGCGGATGTTCTCGGAAGGAACCCAATGCCGGTTCTCGATCCGCATGACCGCTCCCAAAAGCAGCGTCACCAAAAACAGAACGTGATCAAACCCAAGCCATATGTGCCAAACGCCGTGCACAAAGAACGTCCGCGCAATATCGCCTACCGGTTCATCGTTCAGGTAAAGGGCCTTTGAGCCATCGCCCGGCGCGAAAATGAGTGAGATGTAGGCCTCGTTCTCGTCCATCCCGTTTCGGGTATTGCTACCAATCAGTGCATAACCTCGATGGGTTGGATCGACGTCAGAGAACAGGCCGCCATAGGCCATCTCGATAGTTGTCGGGGTTTGCTCGATGTCTAAAACAGTAAAATGCAGTTGAGCGAACGTATCGACCGACGAATCAAAAAATGAGATGTCGTCAAATTCAACCTGAAGGGCTTGCCCATCCGACAAAAGTTTCATGCGATTTTCGAAATATTCGAAGAAGAACTCTTGTGATTGCCGGACTTCGTCCTCAGTCAGCGACGTCGAAACCTCCGGCGCCCCTAGCTGAATTCGGGTTAGATCCGTCAACGTTGCTTCAATCCTGCCACTCAGGGTGTCATCGGTGACGTCAAAATAAACGTAGCTCTCGTTGAACTTGTGGGCATGAACCGGCGTTGCGAAGGCTACCAGAATTAAGCCGCCTACCCACAGAAAGAGCGCAGTCAACGATCCACTAAACGAATTTGTCCAATTCGCGGCGCGGGAAGTGGATTCGCGATCAGCGTTTTGCATTGGTTTAGTCTCCCCCGTTTTTCGGTTGGGAATTTTTTCCAAGTTCCATCCTTGCAATTATTTCGCGTTGAATGTCAGAGGTACCCGAGTAGATGACACCGCCGAGGGCGTCATTCACATCGGTTCCTGAATTTGAACTTTGCAGATACCCACGACCGCCAAACGTTCGCATTGCATCCATGCTGGAACTTAGAAACGCCTCAGAAATGTGAAGGTTTGCCATCGCCGCAAACTGCGTCAGGGGTTGTCCGGTATCGTACAGCTGTGCCGCGCGCGCCAACATAAGTTCGCAGGTTTCCAGACGTACGCGCATGTCTGCCAAGCGGTTGGAAACGGATTGGAATTCCGAGATCGACCTGCCAAATTGCTTACGAGAAACGGCATGCTCAGTGCACTCGTTCAATTGGCGGCGCATCGCGCCTACTTGCGCTGTTAGGATAAAGCACCTCTCCCAGTCGAGCGTGGCTTGTAAAATCGTAGCTCCGGCGCCTTCTCGTCCAATTCTGCGGGCCTCCGGAACCCAGCAGTCACGGAACTCAAGCTGTCCCATGGGGACGGAGTTCAATCCGACTTTGTCCTGCCTATCAGCCCGCAAAAACCCTTCATCATCGGCGCGCACAACGAAGGCCGACAAACCCCAACGACCTTTCTCGGGCGCGGTTTGCGCGAAAACGATCGCGAAATCGCAAACAGGCCCCATGCCGACAAACGCCTTTTGACCATTTAGGATATATCCCGCCCGATTGTGTTCAGCAGTCGTTTGCAGCGACAACGCGTCGGTTCCCGCCGTAGGTTCGGTAAGTGCAAATGCGCCAATCAATTCGCCGGACAAGAGCCTCGATAAGTAGCTGTCTTGTAGCTCTTGGGAAGCAAATCGAATAAGGGGGCTTTGAATAGTCCAAATCTGTGAGATTATGGCCATCGCCAAGCCGCTATCCGCGCATAACTCACCAAACAGCAACATTTCCTCAACGAATTCACTGGCACTATTAATTGAACTGCCAAGGCCTGGCGGTAAAACGAACTCAAAAGCGCCACATCCACCGGCGGCTTTCCACACTGCGCGTAAGTTCCCATCAGAAACGTCAGGGCTTGCTTTTGCAAAGTCCAGTCTAGCGCATCTGGTATCGCGGTTTGTATGGCGCGTCGCTTGGTTCACTGTCGTATTCGCTTAGGTTTACTACACCCAATACGCACGTCGAAGCTGGCCGGATCATCCTATTCAGAAATTGACATTTAAATGTTTGGACGGAAATACAGTGCAGAAAGCGCATTATTGTTTTTCATCAAACGGTGGACGGCGGTCTTGGCCACCCTTTGAGTCGATTGATAAATGCCTTAATGTTCTATTTTATTTGAATTTTTAGTTACTTTGGGTGGTGACGTTTTGCAAAAAAGCAGCCAGCCCTCCATCAACCTTCTCCTGCTGGCAAGAAGCCTGCAATGCCTTGCAGTTCTTTTTGTATTTTGGGTCGGTCAGCAGTTCTTGAATATCATTTTCGATCTTTTCGACAGTATCCGCGTGGCGCCCCGCACGACCAATTCCATGAAAGACAGCTCTGGCTGCGCTTCCCTGCTGATCGTTGACATGTGGATACAAGAGAACAGGTGTTGCAGCCTCAACGGCTTCGATAAAACCGCCTGTGCCTCCGTGCATTATCGCAAGATGAGCATGCTTTAGAACCTGGTGTTGGGGGACCCACGCCACAACATCAACGTTGCGTGGGTAGTCACAACTGCCACCATCCTCCCAATTCTGACCTGCAGCAAACAGGAACTGCCACTCTGGATGCTTACTTGCGACTTCCCAAAGGTTAACAAGCAGATCGCTCTTAGGCTTCATCATTGTTCCGAAACCGACGAAAATGTGTTTCTTTGTGCCCTGCCCCGAACAGAACCTGCGCACTTTTTCGCGGTCATGAGGCTTTTCGGGGCGATCTTGTATTACCATCGCTCCGAGATACGAAAAATCTGAGTAAGGACGTGTTGGCAAGTCAACGGACTGCGGGAGAAACAAAACAGTGGGAATCTTGTAAGTCCATGGCATTTGCCAGCAAATCAGCCGTCTTATTCTTGCGATCGGAACGTTGTAACGCCGTGCCAGTTCAAGCAGCGCCGAAGTGAAATCTGCACCTTGATGTTTGAACTTGTTTCGTAGAATTTTTTTGAGTTTCCAAATCAGGAAGCTCATCCAAATAATTGAGATTCCAATTCGACTTCCCCGCATACCAACACCCGGACACGCGCGTTTGTTCAAAGGAGGCGCCTGGGATCCGGGGGGCGACAAGAACATACTGCTACACTGAATGACCGGCGGCCCCAGAGACAAACCGACTATTATGTGCGCGTGAAGTTCACAGTCGACAAAAATAACATCTGGTTGAAAACGGGACATTGAGGCAGAAAAATCATTAACGCCAAGGGCATTCACTGCACAATCCAGACGATCATTTGATGATAATGTCCTAAACTGGTCTGCAGTCAGTAGGTCTGCGAAAGCATCAACTTTAGGAATTGGAATCTCGCCGTACTCCAGACCGAAATGTGAAATTAGATCGAAAGACGATTTTGGCGCAAAAACACAAACCTCGTAACCGACTAGTTTTGCTTGCTTAGCAAACTCTACCGCACTGTTAAGCGGGCCGCTTATCCCACTTGATACTATCGCCAATCTTTTAGACATCGCCTTGGGAAACTGGGCCGGATGAATTTGTTGTCAAGACCGGACATGTTTTCCCAAGTGGACTTTCGAGGGTCTTGTCAGAAGAACTTTGCTTGAGTGGGGCAGGGTGGTTGCGTAGCTTTTGCCCATGACTAGACCTGGCACTGTCAGAAGAACTTGTCTTGAGGCGGGCAGGGCGAGCACTTAGCGTCGCAGGATGACAAAACGCAGCCCTTTTCGCTACTTCAAGACGAGCCCCGAGATCATTCGTCTGGCCGTCATGATGTATGTTCGTTTTCCGCTTTCGCTTCGCAATGTTGAAGATCTTTTGCACGAGCGCGGCATCGAGATCAGCCACGAAACTGTGCGTTATTGGTGGAACAGATTTGGCCCGATGTTCGCGGCAGAGATCCGCAGAAACAGGGTCAATCGGATGCGATCTTATTCGAACTGGCAGTGGCATCTGGACGAGGTCTTCGTGAAGATCAATGGCGAGACGCACT
>NZ_OMPH01000024.1:0-1295 GCF_900312795.1 Ruegeria sp. AU67 | reverse complement strand
TGAACGCCAATCTCCGTGATACCGGATTTTTCACCCAGTCCCTGTCTGACCGTGATCCCGAGCTGTTCGGCTCGATCACATCCGAGCTGGGTCGTCAGCGCGACGAGATCGAGTTGATCGCATCCGAAAACATCGTCTCTGCCGCCGTGATGGAAGCACAAGGCTCGGTGATGACCAACAAATACGCCGAAGGCTATCCCGGGCGTCGCTATTATGGCGGCTGCCAGTATGTGGACATCGCCGAGAACCTGGCCATCGACCGCGCTAAAGAGCTGTTTGGCTGCGGCTTTGCCAACGTGCAGCCGAACTCAGGCTCTCAGGCCAACCAGGGCGTGTTCCAGGCACTGATCCAACCCGGCGACACCATTCTGGGCATGAGCCTGGACGCAGGCGGCCACCTGACCCACGGCGCCCGTCCCAACCAGTCGGGCAAGTGGTTCAATGCGGTGCAGTATGGCGTCCGCAAAGAAGACAACATGCTGGACTATGATCAGGTCGAGGCGCTGGCAAAAGAACACCAACCCAAGCTGATCATCGCCGGAGGCTCGGCCATTCCGCGACAGATCGACTTTGCCCGCATGCGCGAGATCGCCGACATGGTCGGCGCCTACCTGCACGTGGACATGGCGCACTTCGCCGGTCTGGTGGCAGCGGGTGAGCACCCCAGCCCCTTCCCGTATGCGCATGTGGCAACCACCACCACGCACAAAACCCTGCGCGGTCCGCGTGGCGGCATGATCCTGACCAATGATGAAGATATCGCTAAGAAAGTGAATTCAGCCATCTTCCCCGGCATTCAGGGCGGCCCGCTGATGCATGTGATCGCAGCCAAGGCAGTCGCCTTTGGAGAGGCGCTGCAGCCTGCGTTCAAGGATTACATCAAGCAGGTTGTGGTGAACGCACAGGCGCTGTCAGACCAGCTGATCAAGGGTGGTCTGGACACGGTGACCCACGGCACCGACACCCATGTGGTGCTGGTCGATCTGCGACCCAAAGGCGTAACCGGCAACATTGTCGACAAGGCTCTGGGCCGGGCGCACATCACCTGCAACAAGAACGGCGTGCCGTTTGACCCGGAAAAACCGACCATCACCTCGGGCATCCGTCTGGGCTCCCCCGCCGGCACCACCCGCGGCTTTGGCGAGATCGAATTCCGCCAGATCGCAGACTGGATCATCGAAGTGGTCGATGGTCTGGCCGCCAATGGCGAAGACGGCAATGGCGCGGTTGAAGCCAAGGTCAAAGCCGAGGTTGCAGAGCTTTGCGCTAAATTCCCGATCTATCCAAACCTGTAA
>NZ_OMPH01000043.1:0-18724 GCF_900312795.1 Ruegeria sp. AU67 | reverse complement strand
TCGCCGCAGTTCATTCTTCCGTCCACAACCATTTCAATCAGGAACGCGCCCTCTACAGCAGAGACAATTTCAAGCTCAACCGCGCCGCTGCTCTCTCCGAGTGGCGCCAACTTTGTTCAGCATAAGTTCCGGCATTTAGGGGTAATCAGAGACTGGTTCGAATTGGTCTGACAGCACCGCCGTCCGTCCAGATGGACTAATTGATGAAACCGAAATCACGGACTACGACATTCACAGTTCACCAACTCGAAGTGCCATTTTCGATGCAGGGTCGACGAGCCGTATCAATGTCGCCCACTTCATGGCCGAACTGACCGATAGCGGTAGCACTTGGGAAGTGTGGCGGGGTAAGATGCCAGTAATCTACAACAAGAACTTAGCTTAACGATGCGATTAAGAAGGGAGGTAACGGACAGTGAGTGAATTCACAACGGATGTTGATTTACGTCATCAACATCCGCCGCTTCATTTCCCGGTGAGCACTTAAGGCTTGGCGTTGCGGCCCAGAAATTCGATCATGTGGTGCGCAATCTCGTCGCCATACTCTTCAAGGGCAAAGTGTCCGGTGTCGAGCAGATGGAACTCCAAATTCTCTAGGTCGCGCTTGTATGGGTGTGCACCATCAGCAGGGAAAATGTGATCATTTTCACCCCACATGAGCAAAGCTGGCGTCTGATACTCACGAAACAATGCTTGCCACTTGGGATACTCAGCGACGTTGGTTCCATAGTCCAAAAACATCTCAAGCTGGACTTCTTGGTTGCCGGGGCGGTCCAAAAGGTACTGGACGTGCCAGAAGTTATCCGGATTGATCGCTTCTGGGTTTTGCGTGCCGTGTGTGAATTGCCACTTCGTCGCATCGACCCCCAAAAAGCCACGCAATTCGTCGCCATTTTCTGTAGAAGGATCCGCCCAATAGGCTTTGAGAGGGTTCCAGAATTCACGCATGCCTTCTTCATATGCGTTTCCGTTCTGAATGATGAACGCGGAGACCCTTTCAGGATGTTCTGCAAACATGCGGAACCCGACTGGCGCGCCGTAATCCATTAGATAGACCGAGTAATTCCCGACATTCTTCTGGTCCAGCAATTGGGTAATCATCTTTGCCGTGTTTGCGAACGAGTATTCGTAATCGGCAGCGTCCGGCATGTCGGAGGCACCGTAACCTAGATAATCAGGGGCAAGGACATGATAGTCTTTGGCCAGCTCGGGGATAAGGTTACGAAACATGTGCGATGATGTCGGAAACCCATGCAGCAGCAATACGGTCGGGTTCGTAGGGTCTCCGGCCTCGCGGTAAGCGATGTTCTGACCGTCAATCAATTCTGAGCGAAATGAAGTTTGTACGGCATCAGCCCTAGCGACTGTTTCTGCTGCGATGACAGGTGAGGAGATCATGATAGGCGATGCCATGGAAAGTGCCAGAAGGCTCGCGCTTAGGGTCGATTTGAAGGCATAGGGCATTTGGGTTTCTTCCTTGTTTTGTGTAGAAATGAAGTAAATTTGTGGGCTGGGAATAGCGCGAGGATCAGTCGTTCTGGCCAAGCATCGATCTCAGTTTTTCGTTCTCTAGATTCAGGCGAAGCAGTTCAGCACGTAAGGGTTCAAGCTGTGGCTCCAACTCTTCCATCGTCATCCGTTGCGGGATGTGCTGTGGACAGTTCCAGTCGAGTGCTTCAACCGTGATGACTACCGCGCGTTCAGGGCGTCCGCGATAATTCATGTCCTGTAGTTGGGCCATCAATTCCGGATCGTCGGCTGAGCTGACCAACTTGGCACGACCCCAAATTTTCAATCGCCGGCGGTTGGGATAATCCATCAAGATCAGCGAAATGCGACCGTCGTCCGTCAGATTTCCAGCGCTCAGATATTGCCGGTTCCCGCGGAAGTCCGCATAGGCAATAGTTTGATTATCCAGCACTTTAAGAAACCCGACAGGGCCGCCGCGAAACTGCACATAAGGCCATCCAGAGTCTGATACCGTCGCTTGATAGAAGCCATCCCTGCCTGAGACGAACTCAGCTTCAGCAGGACCAACGCCGTCTGAGCGATCTGCCTCCGGGGCCATGAATTTCGAATACGCCTCGGCTGATCCGTTTTGTTTCTGCAAGGCAAGAACGGACGGTGTGAAACTGATCTCTGTGAATGCGCGGGTCATAATGTCTCCTGTTCAACTGGGAGGGTGGTTGTCTGTTGAGCAAGAGCTAATCCGTTTCTTGAATTGTAAGAATAGCCGTTGTATTAAATTTATTATTCAGCAATTAGGAATAATTGGATGGACAGAATTCGATCAATTCAGGTTTTTGTTGCAGTTGCCGACTGCCAGGGGTTCGCGTCGGCTGCACGCCGTTTGAATATGTCTCCACCTGCAATCACTCGATCCGTTTCGATGCTGGAAGACCACCTTGGCGCGCGTTTGTTCGTCCGCACAACCCGCTCAGTTCGGCTGACAGACGTTGGCACAAGGTTTCTGGAGGATGGGCGGCGTATTTTGCTTGATTTGGAGGAGGCTGAACAAGCGGCAGTTGGGGCGCACGCCGAACCAAAGGGTGAGTTGAGTATCACCGCTTCAGCGCTGCTTGGACGCATGTTCGTAACCCCGATACTTGGTGAGTTTCTCAATTCCTATCCGAAAGTGAACGCCCGGACGATGTACGTGGATCGGGTCGTCAATTTGATTGACGAAGGACTAGACGTAGGCATCCGAATTGGCGATTTGCCGGATTCTTCACTCACAGCGGTAAACTGTGGCAGTGTTCGCCAAGTTGTGTTCGGAGCGCCAGCGTACATCGAAAAACAGGGGCTGCCACAGCATCCGGAGGATCTGGCTGGTCACGCAATTATCCAGTCCCTCGCAGTAACGCCCTCTCGTGACTGGGACTTTCAAATAGACGGAAGTCGGACTTCAATTCCCATCACCCCACGTGTGCAGATGAACACAAACGATGCTGCAATAGAAATGGCACTGGGAGGATGGGGTCTTTCAAGGGTGATATCCTATCAAATATCACCCTTCATCGAAGCTGGGCGATTACAGACGGTTCTAGACGAGTTCGAGCTCCCCCCGATGCCAATCCACGTCGTACATCAGGAAGGTCGCATGGTAAGTGGCAAAGTCAGAGCATTTGTGGATTTCATGGTCGAGCGTCTTCGGGCGGATGAGCATATAAATTGAGTTTGCTATTCGCGGTCACTTTCAGCAAAAATTACCAAAAGCGGTCATTGACGATAATGCAGCGAACGGCGGTTTTGTCCCGCAATGCGGTCTCTCTGGAAAATTCTGCGAACGACCGCTTCGAGCCCAAAGTGACCGATGTTGCGTTCGGCACAAATGTCAGCACTGCGCAGTAAAGCGGACTCTGCAAAGTCTTGGGTACAGATCGTAATAGAAGTCTATTTTCTCAGAACTCTGGGCCTAAGCATCGATGGCTGGGGATTAGAAGCGCGAACGACGGATTCAGCTTCAAGGTTCAAATCCAACTCAGCGGATCGCCCAGAGACTGTTGAGTCTTCCCCGAGTTCAGAGCGGAGTGAACAGATAGAATGATGCGGCGTGACGCCAATTTATTTCCTACCAGCCCGGAGCGGGCAGGGATTGGCTCAAGGCAGTTCCAGGAAGGGTCAAGATAGACGCAGAAAACAAATGGCTGAACAGAGTTCTGGACTGTGACATTGATGATCTTCGCCGAGGTTGGGTGTGGGTGAGCTAGTAGTTAAAACGCAAACCTAAGCCGGCACCTTTGTCGTAAGGGCGGTCAGAACCTATTCCGATCAGAAAGTCAGCATAAATCGCTATTCCCGGACTGAGGTTCTTGCCAATCTGGAGCTCAGCGGTCGCTGGCCAAGCATCGTTTTCCCAGTCATATGGTGCCTTGATATCAGCCTTGGCCCAATACCCGTCGCCAAACGGTTGCAGCGCAATCAACCGCATCGCGGTCTGACTGATGTCGGTCGGGCCATTGTACGAAGCAAAATGCTGGAGCAAGGGGATCAGTGTCAGCCCTGATCTTGTGTTTGCAAAGGCGAACCCGCCAAAAGGCGCAATTTGATCGGACCCGGTTCCAATCCCTTTTTCCGGGTCGCCAAGGTCCAGTATCCACTCCAGACCAATGGCCGACTTGATGGCCCATGTGTCGTTGAGCGGTCTCTGAGAGGGAAAATAGATCGCTTTGAGGCTCACTTTCTCGAAGTCAGTGAACCGCGTTCCGGTCACATCCGTTGAGTTGTAGTGCAACTCATATTTCAGTTTCAGATCAGGCCGCAGCATGTATGCGCCTTCTATAAAGGCGTCCTGCTTGTCGGCACCGTTGCCCAAATCAAAATACTGATACCGGATGTCCGTGTTATTGACTGCGGCCAAAGGGTTTGAAGCGTTTTCATCGGCAATTGCTGGGGTCGCGACAATGCCAGTTGCCAATACAAGTACAAGCGCTTGGAATTTCATATTGTTTCCAGAAACTTTGTTGTGGATGCCAAGCCCCACATCAAGCACATCATTTTCTGATGCGGGGCTTGCAGTACTTTTAACCTTTTAGTCGGGCTGAATGTCCCGCTTGGCTACAAAGGCATCCACCGCTGCGACGGTTTCAGGACGAAGGTTCACGATACCTTCATAGGGACGTCCGGTCGCGGCCGGTTGATCGGGGTACATTTCCTTGAATTTCAGGTGGCGGGCAATAATGCGGTTAAACTCATGTCCAGCCCACGCGCCGATCTCTGTCGATACGCTCTGTTCTTCGCGGGGGTCGCGGAACAGGTTGTAGAACTTGGCCACGATAGCATTTTCACCTTTGGCCGGAACCTTGAGTTTGATGTGTTCCTTTACCACCTCTTTCAGTGAGTTGATCGAGTAGATCAGTACATGATCCCGGCGCCCATGCGTATCGCCAATGAACATCAGGGACGCCTGATCGACACCGTCAATGATCCGGTCGCGGGGGATGGCATCCATCGCTCCACCGATACGCGCAATTGACGTGAACAAATCAGAGATATGAATAATGTCAGATACAATCGAGTCTCCCTCGATCAAGCCGGGCAGGCGGGCAAACGCGTCCACCCGAACGCCTCCTTCAGACGTATCGGCCTTGCCGCCGCGGAAGACCAGCGGCGAAAACCCACTGCCGGGGGCATATTTGGTGAAGTGACCGTTGTCGCCCATCAAAACGATCAGGGTATTGTCCCTGAGCCCCAGCGTATCGACTTCGTTCAGAATGACCCCGATCCATTCATCCAGCTCTTCCATGCTTTCAACGAATGTACCGCCGTTGGGTGTCGTGAACGCCTCTTTCGTCGTGCGCGTTGTCGACAGAGGGACAAGCGGCCAGTATTGCAGGAAGAACGGTTCATCCTGTTCTGCTAGCAGGCGCAACTGTTCCATCGCCTGTGCCTGATAGCGGATGTTCATTTCATTATATTTGTCCTGGGTCCATTTCTCACCCGGTTCCATATGGACTTCGCGGACCTCCCCGCCAATAACAGCTTCAAGGCCGGTAATCATGTGTCCCGGATCAGGGCGAAACCAATCATCCAGCGTGTATTTGGAGTTGTAGTTGTCTTCCCCAATGGCCATGGTGATTTCTTCCTTGGCTGCATCTTCGTTGAAGATGGCCAACTGGCCCTGCTGATGGATGGGGAACGCGGCGTAGTCAAAGCCCTGATAAGTAGGCCAGGATTCCTGAATGTCGCCCATGTGCCATTTGCCAACATGCGAAGTGTTGTAGCCTACGGATTTCAGAACTTCGGCAATTGTGACTTCTTCATCGGCAAGGCCAAAACCCGAAATATCGACGGCGGTATCGCCCATCCCGTTGCGATACGGCTGGCGACCCGTCATGAAGGCGACCCGCGACGGTGTGCAGGACGGCTCGGTGTACATGCGCGCAAACCGCATGCTTTCCTCCGCGAGCGCGTTGATATTGGGCGTCGAATACCCGCGTATCGCGTTCATCTCGGGCATACCCATGTCGCCAAAACCCATATCGTCAATAAGGATGTAGAAGATGTTTGGAGGGTTCCCTCCGTTTTTCTCACGAAAATCGGCCAGCAGTTGGTCAACCTGTGCGTCGTTCTCGACCCAAACGGCTTCGTTTTGCTGCTTCAGCACATAGTACTCCGCATCATGCACGATATTGCTGTCCTGAGCTGCCGCCGTGATAGCGGAGCCGGCAAAGACCAGCGCGGAGAGGAACAGTTTTGATTTCATGAGATACCCCTGTTTCATGACTTACTTGTTTTCAGACCCTCAAGGATCAGATGATGGCAAAAGGTTGAAAGGGAGAGTTCGCTGTCTTCAGCCTGTGAGCGCAACAACTCTTTTTCGCTTTTGGTTAGCAGCGTTACGACGCGTTCGGTGCGCGCAGTATCGTCAGGCAACGATGGGCGTCCGAACCTCTTCCCCCTCGATTTGTCTGCTTTGTCTTGCAATTGTCCAAGCCTACATATTCGAATAACATTTCATGAAAACTACCTGCGGGGCGGAATGGACGACATCAAAAAACGATCAGCCCCCAAAAAAACCTGCGCCCCAAACACACTTTTTTTGCAGGACCCTTCGCAATTCCGCGAGCTGTCCCAATGGGATGTCGAGCTACGCCAAATTGAAGAGGGAACTATGAACTCTTCGGTATCCGTTTGGGCAGGTCTTGACCTTCAAATGATTGATTTGTCGTTTGACAAGGCTGTGTACCAAACCGGTGTTTCTCGCCCTGACATTCTAGCGTTTGGCTTACCAGACAAAGGGAGTATACGGACTTGGCTTAACGGCTCCCCCTCAGACACCGCTCTGATGAATTTTGGTAGCGGAGACCCTTTTGAAGGCGTGAGCAATTCAACGCTCACAGGCCTGACCTTTGGCATCGACATCCGAAGGGCTCAACGGATCGCCGACGATTGCGGTCTTGATATCAGCACCGTGCGAAATGACGCTTTGAGATCTTTCGTTAGCGACGCTGGCAAGCTTCATTCCTTAGTCAAAAACAAGGTGCGCTTTCTAATTGGATCAGCGGCCGGACCAAGCTCTGATAGTGAAGAGAGTGATGTGATCTTAGAGCTTCTGGAAATGCTGGTGGTAGGCGAAAAATGGGCTGATCGGCGAAACAGTAAAAACAGAACCCGTTTAGCACAACAAGCCGTTGAGTTCATGCGGGCCCATTTGATGGATAACGTTTCAATCGGTGAAGTATGTGCAGATATTCAGGTATCCGCATGCACTCTTCGTCGCGCGTTTCAGGAAACATATGGGGTGAGCCCCAAGCAGTTTTATCTAAGAGCCCGTCTCGGTGCTGTGCGCCATGAACTGGTATCCTGCTCGCCAGAGGAGAGTATATCGGACATCGCAAACGCCTACGGATTTTGGCACATGGGTCAGTTCGCGCGAGACTACAGAGCACTCTTTGGACAACTGCCGACACAAACGTTGTCAGGCAAAATGAACTGAAACAGAGCTTGGCAACAGTCTTTGGCGCAAAGTTTGTGTTAAGCAATTGTAGTTGCGGAGCCAATGTCAGAGTTCACTGGCTAGCGACGCTGAGACCTTGGCAGTACGCGGCCTAACTTGTCCGCAACACGAGAATTGCAAAGTCGGATTTTGAAGGTCCGCTTCGGGCTGCACTGCGGTCCTTTGGAGCAAAAATGCGGATGGCTGCAAAGTCCGCAAAATGGCCATTCGACCTACCTGCAGCGAAGGTCCGTACCGAGCCTGAAGGGGCCATTCATCTTTTTGTTAGTCGAGACGTTTTTTGGGAGTAAACTAGCGGCGGGAGCTTAACTCAATGCAACGCCGCATAGCTGCGATATTGGCCGCCGATATGGTAGGTTACAGCAAGCTCGTCGAACTGGACGAGGTCGGTACTGTCGAGCGTCAGAAACGTCATCGGCTCGAGTTGATTGACCCGCTTTTTGACAGTTTTAACGGAACGATAATCAAGCTGACTGGCGATGGGTTGATCGCCGAATTCGGATCTGTTGTGGAAGCACTACAGTGCGCTGTCGCAGTTCAAAAAGAAATGGAACAACGCGAAGCCGGTCAATCAGATACTTTCAAAATTCAATACCGTATTGCGATACACCTTGGTGACGTGATCTTCGATGACGGCGACGTTTATGGTGATGGTGTGAATATCGCGGCCCGTTTGGAAAGTTTGGCCAAACCCGGAGGCGTAGTCATATCGGGCCAAGCGCACGATTTGCTCAAGTCGCAGGTTGAGGTCGGTTACGTGCCACTGGGGGAGCAAACCCTAAAAAACATCTCAGAACCTGTGCGCGTTTATAGAGTTGTCGAGTTCAGCCAAGGCACGGATAAGATCCGGATCGGGAAATCAAAGCGATTTTTTCAAAGCGTTCTTATAGTATTGCTGTTGGCTGGTGTCGGTCTGTTTTCCTGGAACTCCCAGCGCAATTCCCCTGTGAATCTAGCAATTGACGAAAAACCTAGGATAGCCGTTCTGCCGTTCGACGACTTCAGCGTAGGCGAAGACAAGGGATATTTCTCAGACGCTATCGCCGACGGCATCATCACTGAACTGGCGCGGAACTCACTCATTGATGTCACAGCACGCAACTCGAGCTTCCGTTACCGTGATTCAGACGAGGATTTGCGACAGATTGGTGAAAATCTTCAAGTTCATTACGTCGTGAAAGGCAGCAAACAGAAAAACGGTGATAAGTTGCGTGTTGGCGTGCAGTTGATCGAGGCCGCGAATGGAACCCATCTTTGGGCACATACATATAATCAAAGCATTGGTGACCTTTTCGCGGTTCAGGACGCTATAGCAAAAACAGTTGCAGATCGGGTAGGCGTACGAATCCAACGCCCCGTGCCAGGCGCGGACCCAGACAAAGTGACAGCTTTGCATCTATATCTTCAAGCTGACGCGCTTATTCGCAAAAATTTTGACAGAGAAGTCCACGCGCAGGTCAAAGAACTGTACCATAGGGCCGTGGAGGTAGATCCCGATGCGCAGTATGGTTACATCGGCCTTGCCCACAACTACCGGGCAGCAGCAATTTTCGGCTGGCTGGATTTGACTAAGAAAGAGGCATTCGAAAAGGGGTTTGCCGCAGCCGAAACAGCCCTAGAAATAGCGCCTGATGATCCTGAAGTGCATTTTGCAATCGCTCGCCTCTACATTGACGCTGGCGAGCCAGAACAGGCGTTAGCCGCGTTCGATCGGGCAATTGCACTCAATCCTAGCTCCTCATTTTACATGATCGGAAGCACCGATCTTCTGCTCTATGCTGGACGTGTAGATGAGGCTATCGAACGCCTAAACCAAGCCAAGGGCGTCGATCCCTTTGTAGGATACAGGTATCATTGGACGATGGCGTGGGCTCTTTGGGAGAAAGAAGATTGCGAAGGCGCTCTGGCATCAATGTTGAGAATGGAAAACCTGCGCGGCAGTGCACAAAGGATGCTGGCAGTTGTTTACGCCTGTCTCGGAGAAGTCGAAAAAGCGCAAGAAGCCTACACGACATACTACGACGAGGCGAATGAGCCCACGATTTCTGAAGAACGTGAAAGGTGGATAGACGTCTGGACCAGTCCTGGAAGTCTCGAACGTTGGCTCGACCATTTGCGCATTGCCGGCATGAAGGAATGACCTGCAGTGTTTTCGAACGACTGCTTCGTCCGCATGGCAGTCGTTCGGGCCATGGTCGCTATGCGGCTGCTTTTGCCCAAATCGGTCGATGCTGCTGCAAAAACTACAAAGCACCGACCAAGTGTGTTGTTGCCACTTATTGAAGTGCGGCGAGGCTTCTTGCTCTGTTTGGAGAAAGATCCAGCGTCGCCTGATAAGCGACCGTAGCTTCATTGGGTTTTCCAAGCTCCATCAGCATGTCCCCGAGAAGTTCTCGTGCCGGAAGGACGTGGCCGGGTGTGACCGGGCTTTTGCCAATCTTATCCTCGAGATCAGCCGCGGCTGCCTGCTTAGCAACTGCGGCCTCAGAGGCCCCACCCGCCAGTTCAATCCAGGCTTCCACCGACATGATCTGTGCTTCGGTCAACTGCGCCCAATAGCCCTGCCCACGCTCATCCATCACAGCGTGCAAAGACTTGAGCTCGGCAAGCGCGCTCTGCGCTGTATCGACATCACCGCTACGGGCCGCGCCGATACCGATCGCGAACCACCGCATGGCTACAGTTTGTGGAAATTTTTCCCATGGAATGACCGGATGCATCTCAGGCGACAGTGCCGCCGCGACGTCCCATTGACCCTGCTCAAGAGGCAGCCGAACGGGTGCAGCCGCTAACGCATAAGCGCTTCCGAAACTGGCCTGATGATTTTGAATTGCGAGCATTTCGTCGACCAGCCCTGCAGCTTCGTCTGTATTCCCAAGTTGTAGGTGGCCGTAAACCATGTAGTCGATCGCATGCGCATAATGGCTTTGTACCACGTCTTTTGATTGCTCAAGAGCTGCTTCAGCGGACCGGCTGTTCAGATCAATTGATTTTTCCCATTCTCCTGTTCGTGTAAAGATATGAGCGGGCATATGCAGCGCATGTGGAGCGCTTGGAGCCGTTTTATCGTAAATCTCGGCGTACGGCCTGCCTCGCTCCTTGAGTGGCGGATTGTCATAGGCGTGGATCGCGTAGTGAATGACGCCAGGATGTTCTGGTGCCTTTTGATGAAGCGCGTCGAGCGTATCACCCACCTGCGACTTTACTTTGGTTCCGTCTGCCCCTCGCGGCGCCGTTGCAAGGCGCGCCAGCGCCGCAAACGCCGCGGCGTCCAAATCGTCTGCATGTTGGTCCGCAGCTGCCACCTGTTTCTCCGCCCACGATTTAAGCTGAGCGCGGTAGCCTTCCTGGCTTGAGGCGTAGAAAGCAACAGCGGCGTCGATCAATGCTTGTTCAACGGCGCTTTCGGAGGACATTGACGCGAGTCTTTCCGCTGCAGCAGACCCTCTCTCTGTTTCGGCTTCACTGGGAGTGCCCGGCCAAAGAGGGTGAAAGTTCGACATCGCGATGCCCCACTGTGCAATGGCACAAGTTGGATCCGCAGACGCTGCTTTGTCGAACGCTTCTTCGGCTTGAATGTACATCATGTTGTGAATGAGATTCAGACCTTCGTTGAAAGCTTGGTCCGCTTTTGGGTTGCATGTCGTCTGGAAATTAGCCTCCGCTGAGACTGCGCGCGCGAAAACAAAAAACGAGCTAATACAGGCGACAAAAGTATTGCGGGCTTTGGTATGCAAATGCTGCATCTATCGTCTCCATATTAAATATTGTCCGAAATTGTTTGAGCGTATGGCTCGGCGGGCATTGTCAGAAGAAAGTCGCTTGAGGCGGGCAGGGCGGTTTCGTAGCCTCGTCGGATGACAAAACGTTCCCCCTTTCGCTACTTCAAGACCAGCCCACAAGTGATCCGCTTGGCGGTGATGATGTATGTCCGGTTTCCTCTGTCGCTCCGGAATGTCGAAGACCTGCTGCATGAGCGTGGCATCGATATCAGCCATGAATCCGTTCGGTTCTGGTGGAACAGATTTGGCCCAATGTTCGCATCTGAGATACGTCGAAACCGGGTCATTCGGCTGCGCGCATTCTCTAACTGGCAATGGCAACTGGACGAGGTATTTGTGAAGATCAATGGTGAGACACACTACTTGTGGCGGGCTGTGGACCATGAAGGCGAAGTGCTGGAAAGCTATGTCACCAAGCGTCGGGACCGCAAAGCTGCATTGAAATTTCTCAGAAAAACAATGAAGCTCTTTGGCCCGCCACATGTCGTCGTGACCGACAAACTGCGCTCTTACGGTGCGGCAATGAAGGTCATTGGCAACACCGATCGACAAGAAACCGGCCGCTGGTTGAACAATCGGGCGGAGAATTCTCACCTGCCGTTTCGACGACGAGAACGGGCGATGCTTCGCTTCAGGAAAATGCGAAGTTTACAGAAATTCGTCGCCGTCCACGCCTCGGTACACAACCATTTCAACAAGGAACGACATCTTTACTCACGCGACAATTTCAAGCACAACCGAACCGCTGCTCTCTCCGAGTGGCGCCAGCTTTGCTCGGCATAAGTTCAGGTGTTCGGCGGCAAACTGAGACTGGTTCGAATTGGTCTGACAGGACCTCGATGAAAGACATATCAATCAGTCGTTTCGGTTTTAGGGTCGCGCTGTTGGAACCCGGTGCCCATGTGCGAGGTTTCTTTGGATTGCCAATCGCTTGTTTGATGTTCACCCCTTGGGAAACAACAGCTGCACTGTAAACCCAACCTGCCACTCTGGTGCGCTGGATGGACGTTCGACATTGTAATAAGCCTCGGCCCTTAGGTTTACCGGCTGGCTGCCCCATTTGGTTATTTTTCCAGCACCGCCGCCAACCGGCAGCAGTAGCCGATCTCCTGATGGGGCTTCCCAGTTATAGGTAATGACCATGTCGCTAATTAAGTACCAGCCATTGTCCAGATTGTAGTTGATAAACGGTTCCAGGAGCGTCTGGTTGACGTCCTGGCGAGAACTGTCGCCAGCGAATGACCACAAGTGTCGGACCAAACCACCGTACGTACCCCAACCGGGTTGGTTCAATGCAACGGCGGATAATCCACCACTCCACTTGCCGCTGCCCAGTCTTTCATCCGTGGCCGTGTCGGCGGTGATCGACGGGCCAAGCCCCCAGATCCATCCGTTTACTGGTTTCACGGGGCTAAAGAATAGCGTGTAATTGATATCTCCCAACCCGGTTGCTCTGCCCGTTTGGGAAGGATCTCCGATGCCTGGATTGCCGGGCAACCCGGCAACACCGCCAGGCGCGTCATACAAAGGAACTATGAAACGGGACACCAAGTTCCAATCCCCAACGGTTACCGGGAAAACAGGGTTGATGCTCAGCACGTTGGCGTCACCGTTGGATGCGCCGTTATCGAACGAGAATTTAAATGGTACGCTGATCAAAGAACTGATCGGGTTTTGAACTGCAGATCCCAGATCTTCCGACCATGCAAGTTGGGGAAAGATCAATCCACAACACATTGCGAATGTCAGCTTCGTTTTACTCAGCATCTTATCTTTCCCCTATTAAAGTTGTCAGAAACTGTTTGGGTTTAAGAAACCTTCGAACAAATTCTTGTTTTCCGAACGCAGCAACATTACTGCGTCCGCTAGATCAAATTCGCTCGATAGACTCACTTAGATCCAATAGTGCTTAAGATCTTGTCGCGAGCATCACCAACAGTGAACGTTCCTGGCGCCTGAGAAGGTGGGAATTCCTCAAATGTCGCCAAGAATTCGCTTACATACGCAGCCGCAGGGGACAACAGGAACACGCGATCTAGATACCAGTCGTAGTACGTGTTTGAAGTGACTTGAGATCTTTCATATACGTCGCGTCTTAGGTTAAACAATAGGGGCATCCGAAGCACTGTCCAAGGTTCGAACCATGCCCTCATTGTTTGAGGGAAGCGATGCTCAAGAAAGACCACTTTCCAATCATCATATCGTAGCGCCGTCAGATCACCTGTATCAGAAAAATAGAATACTTCGTGACGAGGTGTTTCTTCTTCTTCACCTAATAGATAGCCCAAAGTGTTGTACCCATCGAGGTGAACTCTGTAGTTGCGACCGATTGCATCCACGCCCTCAAGAAGGTCTTCCTTAACATTGTCATCTCCAGCCATGGCCAAAAATGTAGGAAGCCAATCCATGTGGTGCATTATCTCATTTGAGATTCTGCCCGCCTCGATTTTGCCGGGCCAGCGCACCATAGCGGGAACGCGGAACCCCCCTTCCCAATTGGTGTTTTTCTCTCCTCTGAAAGGTGTTTGCCCTGCATCAGGCCAAGTGTTGTAATGCACCCCATTGTCAGTCGAGTAGAGGACAAGTGTTTCCTCGGCAATACCAAGTTCATCAAGCAAACTTAAGAACTGGCCAACATGCATGTCGTGTTCAATCATGCCGTCTCCGTACTCATCCTGCCCTGAAATACCTATGAGTTCATCCTTGACATAAGTACGGAAGTGCATTCGGGTCCCGTTCCACCAAACAAACCAAGGAACATTTTCTTCTTCTTTGCGTTCAATAAACTCAATCGCAGCCGCGACGGTTTCATCGTCAACCGTTTCCATGCGTTTTCGTGTTAATGGGCCTGTATCCTCAATTGAACCATCAGCAGACGACTTGATAACGCCGCGAGGCCCAAACCGTTCGAAGAACTCAGGGCTTTGGGGGTAATCTCGATGCTCGGGTTCCTCTTCGGCATTCAAATGATAAAGATTGCCAAAGAACTCATCGAATCCGTGATTGGTTGGTAAGTGCTCGTCAAGATCACCAAGATGGTTCTTGCCGAACTGGCCGGTCGCATAGCCTTGCTCTTTTAGCAAAGCCGCGATTGTTACATCCTGCTCTTTCATGCCTTGGGGAGCACCGGGCAAGCCAACTTTCGACAATCCGGTCCTAAACACCGATTGACCGGTGATGAATGACGATCGACCGGCCGTGCAGGATTGCTCTGCATAATAATCCGTAAAGATTATGCCTTCATTTGCGACGCGGTCGATATTAGGTGTTTGGTATCCCACAACGCCCATGGAGTAAGCGGAGATGTTCGTTTGACCAATATCATCGCCCCACAAAACAAGGATGTTTGGTTTATCTTGGGCGATGGCGCTTGACGGCCCGAAAACAGCGGCCATTACCGCAACGAGTGTTAACATCTTCATTTATTGATCTCCCTGTTTACACGAATTGTCGCTAATTCAAAATTACAGCATCGAAGAGCACGATCTAACTGCGTCTGCTAAAATTCTCAGTGGTTCATAGCGGACGCGAATAGAAGCTTCGGAAAAAACGGAGCGAAAACCATTGGAGTGAGGCTAGTTGGCCAGAGGGCAAAATCTTTGATCGGGATCAAAGACAGCTTTCAAAAAACCTCAATCTAACTTTCATATAGGTTTAAAGATTATGTTAAGAAATGTAGCTGCGATACATTCGTCGCTTGCATGGGCAAACCGTGCTGGGGGTTTCCAGACAGTTCCCTTAGGTAATTAAATAGACAATCTACTTTTTATGCGTGCAACTCGATTGGCTGCTTCGTCCGCATAGCGGTCCCTCAGACAGATCGTAGCGAAAGACCGCACCGAGCCCGAAGCGGAAGCAAGTTCACTGGTTGTCTTTTGCCCGCGGCAGCAGGCTGCTACGGATTTAAACAACTTGAAAACGACTCGCTCGATGCCTGATGGGAATAACCAAAGGACGCCGAGCATTTGTCCATAGACCGTTGTCGGCATACGCTGTACGATCTTGTCGAGAATGGAACGCCGCCTTACCACCATTGTTGCTGCCGACATCGCAGGTTTCTCGCGACTGGTTGACGTTGATGAAGAAGGGACGCTGGCGACTCAGCGGGCCCTCCGCGTCGAGTTTCTCGATCCCCTGATTACCCAACACGATGGGCGTATCGCGAATACGGCGGGCGATAGCTTGTTGATCGAGTTTCCTTCGGCCGTTCAGGCGGTTCGCTGCGCGATTGCAATGCAGGAAGGCGTAGCAGCTCGTAATGCCGACACACCCGAAGATCGCCGCATCCTCTTTCGTCTCGGCATCAATGTGGGAGATGTCCTGCCCGACGGTGATGATTTGCTGGGAGATGGCGTCAATGTAGCGGCGCGGCTCGAGGCGCTGGCGTCACCGGGCGGAATCATGCTCAGCCGTACGGTGCGGGACCAGGTGCGCGACAAGGTCGAGATTTCTCTGGAGGACATGGGAGAGATTCAGGTCAAGAACATTGCCCGTCCAGTGCGAGCTTTCCGCATCGCGGGCAAAGGTTCAAAGCCCGCAAGTCAACCAAAACGATGGCGCAAACCGACGCTGTTTGCGCTGGCCTGCCTGACTCTGGTTATAGTCGCGGCGGTGTGGTGGATGTCGGCCCGAACTGACTTTGAGCCCGTTAGCCCGGCAGAGATGGCGTTGGAACTGCCGGACGGGTCCTCGATCGCCGTGATGCCTTTCGCTTTTATCGGCGTGGGTGAGGTTGAGAATGGCTATCTCGCAGACGGCATTAGCGAGAACATTATTACCAATCTGGCAAAGCTCCCTGACCTCCTGGTCATTGCCCAAAGCTCCAGTTTTTCGTTGAAAGACGAAGGTGTTGATGTTCGGGGGATCGCCAGACGCTTCGGTGTCCGATACGTGCTGCAGGGCAGTGTACAGAAGTCGGGCGAGAGGCTCCGTATTACCGCACAGTTGCTGGATGCAGTTGCCGGACAACATCTTTGGTCCGAGACATTCGACAGGAAAACCGGCGATTTTTTCGACATTCAGGATGAAATCACACTTGCGGTGCTGGAACGTGTCCATGGCGGTGCAATCGACGGCGACAGGTTGAATTTCGGGGAAACCAGTGACCTGGACGCATTTTCTCAAAACGCGAAAGGACGGTCACACCGATCAAAGTTCACCGCAGAGGACAACAAGATTGCACGGATGCACTACGAGGCGGCGCTCGCCCGCGATTCCAATTATTTGGATGCGCTCGTCGGGCTCGGCTTCACGCATGTCATGGACGTGCGGTTGGGGTTCACGGAGGACCGGTCAGGATCACTGGCGCTTGCCGAAGAGTACTTGTCTCGCGCGCTTGAGCATGATCCGGATCGCCCCGCGACGCTCTCGAACTACGCCGTATTGCGCGTGGTCCAAAAGCGCGGCGCAGAGGCGCAGGAATTCGTCAGGCGCGCTTTCGAGAATGGGGCAGGCGACGCGCGGGTCGTCCGCGGCATGGCCTGGGTGTTGAAATATTCCGGCGCGTCGAAGGAGTCTCTGACTTACTTCTCACGCGCAAAGCGGATAACGCCGGTGCCGTTGTGGTGGCTGATTGCGGACGAGTTCGGCGCGTTTTTGGACTCCGGCAACTTTGAGGCGGCGAATGAAGCGATTGAGTCTTATCTCGCGGTTGTTCCCGAGATCTATCGCGCGGAATTTCTACTCTTCGCGGCCGTCGCCTCCTGGCATGAGGGTGACCTCGAAAAAGCGAAAGCACTCATTGCTGAAGCAAGAGAGCTAAAGCCTGCGATTTCGATTGGCGACCTGCGGCCCTTTGATCTTGCCTATATAGACCGCTCAATACCGGAGCGTCGATACGCGGTGCTGCGCGATCTGGGCTTGCCGGACTAAAGTCTTTTTCCGTTATTGGGCGTGTTTTTCGTCCCATGAGTAGTTGCAATTTCGGTTTCCCAGACGTCGGCTTCGTCCGCAACTCGGACGTCCAAAGCGCATGTGGCGAACGTCCGATTTCGGAAAAGGCCAATTTCGCCCCGTTCAAAGTCCGCTTTCGGGAAAATGAGCTGCATTGCCGCGAAATACTCCGCGACGTGATGCGAGTTCGATTGCGAAGTTCGCCGCATCTGCATCTGGCTGCTAAGTCCGCAATTTGGACGTTCGCCGCAATTTAGCGAATGACCGCTCCGAGCCCAAAGCGGACTTTCGAAATGTCATCTTACTTATGTCGAGAAGCAGGCAAAAGCAGTTTACAGGGCTACTTCTCGAACGAGCGTGTAATAGCGGCCCAGCCGAGTGCGATGTTTTCTTTTTCCTTGCCCAGTATCAACGGCTGCTATCCGGCGGATTGAAGTGCTGGTTCGTCCCGTCTGCAGGGCAGTTGACCACTCAACCAAAGATCGCTTCTCATTACACCCATACAGCGACGTTCGCGGTTCGTTACCGTGCTATCAATCATCCAATGGCTGCGATATCTGGCGCTCGTTCTGTCGCTCTCCGTCGACTGCGAAGCGGACAACGCTGACTTTTTCAGCGCTTACTTCGATGCGAGGTTTCGGAAAATGGTCTTGTCAGAAGAACTTTGCTTGAGGCGGGCAGGGGGGTTGCGTAGCGTTTGGGAATGAACAAACCTGCCTCTTTCAAGTATTTCAAAACCAGTCCCGAGATCATCCGCTTGGCGGTGATGCTTTATGTCCGATTTCCGCTCTCGCTTCGGAATGTCGAAGATCTGCTGCATGAGCGAGGCATCGATGTCAGCCATGAAACTGTCCGATATTGGTGGAACAGGTTCGGCCCGGTGTTCGCTTCAGAGATCAGGCGGAAGCGGGTGCAAAAACTGCGGGCATTCTCGAAATGGAAGTGGCACGTGGACGAGGTATTTGTGAAGGTGAACGGCAAGAGACACTACCTCTGGCGGGCCGTAGATCATGAGGGCGAAGTGCTGGAAGCAGTCGTTACCAAACGCCGAAACAAAGCCGCAGCATTGAAATTCCTCAAGAAATTGATGAAGCGGCACGGTGGTGCCGAAGAGATCGTCACAGATCGCTTCGCTTCCTACAAGGCGGCGCTTAGAGATTTGGGCGCACTGGAAAAACAACAGACGGGTAGGTGGCTCAACAACCGCGTTGAGAACTCTCACCTGCCATTCCGACGACGCGAACGAGCCATGCAGCGTTTCAGGCGCATGCGAAGTTTGCAGAAATTCGCCGCTGTTCACTCCTCCGTCTACAACCACTTCAACCAGGAGAGATCGCTCACCAGCAGAGACAACTTCAAGCTGACACGCAGTGCCGCTCTTGCCGAGTGGCGCGAACTTGGCATGGAATAAAGGACAGCTTCACTGGCCTAACAGAGACGAGTTCGAATTCGTCTGACAGCACCTTTATGAGACCATCGAAAATCGTCGCTGGTTCCAACTGGTGGTTCAAAGCTGGGATACGGGCATGTCAGCGGATCCCCGGTCCGACTTCTCGGCCTGTACAACCTGGGGATTCCGCGAAAATGCGTG
>NZ_OMPH01000013.1:0-27124 GCF_900312795.1 Ruegeria sp. AU67 | reverse complement strand
AGTGCGTCTCGCCATTGATCTTCACGAAGACCTCGTCCAGATGCCACTGCCAGTTCGAATAAGATCGCATCCGATTGACCCTGTTTCTGCGGATCTCTGCCGCGAACATCGGGCCAAATCTGTTCCACCAATAACGCACAGTTTCGTGGCTGATCTCGATGCCGCGCTCGTGCAAAAGATCTTCAACATTGCGAAGCGAAAGCGGAAAACGAACATACATCATGACGGCCAGACGAATGATCTCGGGGCTCGTCTTGAAGTAGCGAAAAGGGCTGCGTTTTGTCATCCTGCGACGCTAAGTGCTCGCCCTGCCCGCCTCAAGACAAGTTCTTCTGACAGTGCCGATCTTCGACATTCCGAAGTGAAAGAGGGAAACGGATGTACAACATCACCGCAAGGCGAATGATCTCGGGACTGGTTTTGAAGTACTTGAAAGAGGAAGGTTTGGTCATTCTCAATGACTACGCAACCACCCTGCCCCGCTCAAGCCAAGTTCCTCTGACAAGACCCCATAGAGATCTCGCATCGCTATCTTTGGATCACCGAATTACGTGAACCGAACACCTGGCATGATGCACGACTCTGTTCGCAGTGGAACCTAGAAATATATCCTCGAATTCCGGCTTGTGCGAAGCCAAGACTATGCAATCCGCGTCGCTCTCATTTGCGAAGTCAACAATAGCCCTGCCCGCATGCCCAGAGATGAGCCGAGCCTTCGCGCCCGGAACTTCAGAGGCAGTCTGAGGCAGGTTTTCCAGGATTTCATGCCGCGTATTTGCAAGTACTTCGTTGGGAATCTGAGATCCCACGTAAGCGGGAATTGGCTCTTGGACGTGCACCACTGTAAAAACGGCGTCCGCATCGGCCAATTGGCGCGCGGCTTCAAAGGACGCTTGTGTGTCGTGTTCTTGGTCCAGAGCAACCGCGATCAGGATGTTCTTGTACATTTGACCTCCTATCTACCGCTCCGAAGTTTTCATTTTGGTTTTTCGGCAGCAGGAACCCTACACAGGCTCGGACTTTGAAGATTTCCCGGCGCTCTTTGTAGCGGCTACAACGTCATCAACTGTTTTCTCAACAGCTTCAGCTTCGGTTTCAGCGACAAAAGTTACACAATGGGACACGGTTTCGAACCATTCCTGCGCGTCAGCAACCAACCGCTCAGCCGAATGGCGCTGCCATTCCGTCATACTCTGAAGCGCTTTCGATGGATCGGACGGGTTCGCGGAAGACACTTTACGTGCAGCTTGCAGAGCCGTCCGGACCGCCTCATGACGCCGTTCGAACCAATGATGCGCAAAGGCCTCTGTTTCTTCGAGCAATTTTTCTTGTGCGTCCCAAAATTGTTCGATCTGGGCATCGAAGGCTGAATTGCCAGACATAGGCGGCTGCATTTGCTTGAAAACATCCACAAGTGAGGTCGGGCTATTGGTGCTAGATTTCTTTGTCGGCATCGATAATTCCTCCTCATTTCCTGAATGAGTTATTGTGCCACCTGCGGCGCGCCTTTGCCTTAATACAGATCAATTTCCCATATTATGCGGAACTTCGGCTTAAGTTGCGGCGGGACACTCGCATTCTCTTCGACATCGGTTCCTAGCAGGAAGGGTTGGAGTTAGAGTAGTCTAGACAAGAACTTAACGCTTGGTTTTCTATGCACATTACCGGCTTTCTGATTACCCTTGGTGTCCTCTTCCTTGCCGGATTGGCGGCCGACCAACTAGGTCGGACCACGCATCTTCCTCGTGTTACAACCTTACTTTTTCTTGGTCTGATCGCCGGGAACGCCGGAATGGGGTTGATCCCAATCGACGTTGCAATGTGGTTCAACGAGATATCCATTGTGGCCTTGACGATGGTCGCTTTCCTTCTTGGAGGATCATTGACCCGCGAGAACCTGGTTCGGCATGGCCGAGCCATTCTGGCGATTTCGATTTCAATCGTGGTTGCAACCCTTGTTATTGTGTCTGCTGGACTAACCGCAATTGGCGTACCCTTCGGGTTGGCGTTGGTGTTGGCGGCAATCGCTACGGCTACAGCTACGGCCGCCATGACAGACGTGATCAAACAATCTGGAGTGTCCAACAGCTTCACCGAGACAATAAAGGGCGTCGTCGCGATTGATGACGCTTGGGGTCTGATCGTTTTCAGCATCGCCCTCGTTCTGGCCAGTCATTCGGATGGTTGGGCAACCGTCACGACCACAGCGATGTGGGATTTCGGAGGGGCTATTTTGTTGGGTACCGCACTAGGCGTGCCATCCGCTTACCTGACCGGCCGTTTGAAACCGGGAGAGCCAATGCAGGCAGAAGCAGTAGGCATAGTCTTTCTTACAGCGGGCCTCGCGCTTTGGCTGGAGGTTTCATTCTTGGTAGCAGGCATGGTTGCGGGCGCAGTGATCGGGAATCTTGCCCGCCATCACGAGCGTGCTTTTCAGGAGATCGAGCACATTCAGTGGCCGTTCATGATTTTGTTCTTCCTGCTGGCTGGCGCCACGTTGGATATTGAAGCCTTCGGCTAGATGGGCTGGGCTGGTGCTCTTTTCCTATTCTTGCGCGCCGTTGCCCGCCTTGTCGGGGGTTATTGCGGAGCGAGACTGGGCGGCCTGCCTCGCCGTCAGACCCACTGGTACGGTCCCGCTTTGTTGCCACAAGCTGGTGTCGCGGTAGGAATGGCTCTCGTTGCCGGAGAGCAATTTCCGAATTGGGCCGCGTCCATCATGGCCTTTACTCTAGCCAGCACTGTGGCCTTCGAAGTGTTGGGGCCGTCGTTGACTCTCATGTCAATCAGACGTACGGCTGATACGGATTAGTAAATCAGCCAGTGACTAGTCAGTCTGGATCGATTCCAAAAAGGCGAGCAAATTCGCCAACGGCAAGCCTACCATTATTCGTTGCCCATTGGGCAAAGCCACCGCGATTTGTTGGTCTGTCTCAAACACTGCGCCAAAGATTGGCATTTCGCCACCATGGGCGAGCAATTGTGAACGACCATCAATCTGTTCAGCTATGCGATCTATTGGATACACACCGTCGTTTTGGCCCACCAACTTGGTGAGGTCGGGCGTTCGAATAGCCAGCATTTCCGCCATTGGCCCGTCTCCGGTCGCTTCGAAACCGTGACATTGCCAGCAATACGTCCGGTACAAATCGCGCCCCTCATCGACGCTGACGTCCTGCGCCAGAACGGGTCCCGTAACGAACAGTGCCAGTAAAATTCCGCGAACAATCTGCATATGCTCCTCCAATTTACTGCCCCGGATGCAGATCTATTTAAACCGCATCCTTAAGAAACCTCTTTGACCTCGCTCATGTTGAACGCTTCAGCACGAAGATTGGTTTTTCGGTCGAATGGCGCTTGAGCACGCGCCAAGTCCAATCCAGGCGGCCTCCAACTACGCCACTTCGTCATTGACCTCACTCCCCCTTGCGCCCTGGCGGCACTCCTTCCAAAGCGTTCAAATGCCAACGAATTCGCCAGAGGTGATGCGACACGCGATGCAACCAGTCGAGCCCAAGGTTGGTAACAGGTTCCAGAGCATCAAGAATAGCTTTCTACCCTAAATCTCAAACCGCCTCACATGTTAGCTTTGCCTTTAAGTCCGAAGGCAAACGACAGTTGGTTGGGATTCAGCCTCGCAGACCGCCGACCGCGAGTTGATTGACATAGATCAAAGCACCAACAAGAATCACATAGTGAAATACGAATGTTTTAGCGTGTTCTACGTTCACCGGTCTGTCCCCAAGCAAACACAAAGGTGAACGGAATTCTTAAGGAGTGGAAGTTCCACCCAAGGGGGCTCGGCAGGAGTGATGGCGAGCCCCCGTGTTACTTGATTGGCGCCCAATGCGCCCAGGCGTTGAGACACAAGGCATTCGATGCAGCTTTGACCATCGGATTAACCCGCTGCGCCAATCGCGGACAAAAACGAGAAGGACGCCAGTGACGACATTCGGAACAGGCAGTTGCTGGAAATCGCTTATGAACTCTGTTGAACCAAACGAACAGAAACTCAGACGGGCCCTTACGACCCCGTTGCTCACGCTTTATGGCCTTGGAGTAACGGTGGGAGCGGGCATTTACGTTTTAGTCGGCGCAACAGCAGACATTGCCGGACCGTTTGCGGCGTTGTCGTTCGTTGTAGCCGCGCTCGTCGTATCACTCACCGCGCTTTCGTATGCAGAACTCGCAACTCGATTTCCTGTCAGCGCAGGTGAAGCAGCCTATGTTGAGGCGGGATTTCGGAAAAACTGGATGGCGGTTTTCGTTGGGCTTGCGGTGGCAGCCTCGGGCGTTATCTCCGCTTCTGCCGTTGCAATTGGCGCAGCATCATACCTTCACGCTTTGACCGGTTTTGCGATCCCTATTTTGACTATCAGTGTTGTTTTGATCATGGGTCTAATCGCGCTTTGGGGGATCACTGAGTCTGTCTTTATTGCGGCTGTCATCACGATCATTGAGATCGCAGGTCTTCTCTTTGTGATTGGCTGGGGCATGTCGATCCAGGATCCGCAGGGATACGGGATCAGTTCGATGCTTCCGCCGCTGGAACTCGACGCGTGGAGAGGCATTTTCGCAGCATCACTTCTCGCTTTCTTTGCATTTGTTGGCTTCGAGGACATGGCTAATGTCGCGGAAGAGGTTAAAGACCCCGTGCGCACCATCCCAAAAGCGATTTTGCTAACGCTCGTTCTGGCGACCGTGTTGTATCTAGGAACTTCAATGACGGTTCTACTTGTTGTGCCGATCGATGTTCTTTCGACGTCCGCAGCACCCCTCGCGCTCGTGTTTTCAAACGCGCCCGAGGTCATCAAAAAGGGCTTTTCCGCAGTCGCGATTGTGGCGACAGTCAATGGAGTACTGATTCAGATGATTATGGCCTCGCGGGTGATCTACGGACTAGCTGACCGTGACCATTTGCCGAAGGTTCTGGCGATAGTCCCTAAATCAACGCAGACACCAGTAGTTGCTACTTTGCTGGTCGTCGCAATCATCGTTCTGCTGACCCAAACTATACCGATTGGTACCCTGGCAGAGCGCACGTCTCAGATCGTTCTGGGCGTCTTTGTGCTCGTCAACATTTCGCTGATCCAGCTGAAGATGCAGCCGGACGAGGCCGCCAAGCATTTCCGAGTTCCTATTGTGGTACCGATCCTTGGGGTGATCACCAGTGCATTGCTTTTCGGATCTGGATTTCTCTAACTAGACAAAACGACCCAAAGGCCTCAACGAGCTGCCATGGCATATGACGACTGAACAAACTTCCATAGGATCAAAACTTTCGGCCTGGTGGCATAGAACGTTTGTGGATCTGGTTCAGCAGCTGCAATGGTCCTATCTGCCGCCATTGATGGTCTATTTTGCTGCCGGCGTGTCCGGCCTGACCTCGGTCGTCGGTGCTTTTTTTCTAAAAGACTACCTCGATTTATCCGCCTCTTTCGTTGCAGGGCTAGCATTTTGGGCTGGTATCCCGTGGATACTCAAAATGCCGCTCGGTCATGTCGTGGACCTGTTTTGGCGCTGGAAGTCCCTGCTGATCTTGTTCGGCGCGTCCTTGATCACGTTGTCTTTGCTCACCATGTACGGGCTCGTGACCGCACCTGCGCAGATGTCCAGTTTCATGCCGCTGGAAGACTGGTATGTTGTTGCCTTGCTCTTGGCGCCTTCGGGCTATGCAATTCAGGACGTTGTTGCCGACGCCATGACGGTTGAGGCGGTTCCAAAGGTTGACCAGAACGGCGCACCATTTTCGCCGGAAGAAACTCGTGCACAGCACACAACGATGCAGACCCTGGGCAGAGTTTCGATCATTTCCGGGTTTGCGGCGGTTGCGGCTGTAAACATCTGGATATTCTCTGGAACCGAAGAACTGCAAGAATCCGAACGCCTTGCGCTTTATGGCCAAGTATATCTGATAGCTTTGACCATCCCGGTGTTGTCCGTTAGTGGAGTCGTTCTTCACAGCTTTATCCAGCGTCAGCTTATTAAGCGCGGCCACCGGCCACATACGCCGGATGAAGCCACCGAAGTCAAATGGTCCATATTGCTCGGCGGCTTTGCATTCGTTGTGCTCAGCATCGTGCTGGGAACCGCAGATTTCGAATTCGCGCAAGAGACCGTTTTTGCGGTTTCCCTGATGGTGATCCTTTACCTCATGTCGCGTCTGCTGAAGGAGTTGGAACCAGCCCAAGCCAAAGCCTTGATCGGGACAGCGACAATCATTTTTGTATTTCGTGCCGTTCCTCTGCCGGGACCAGGCCTGACTTGGTTTGAAATCGATGAACTGGGGTTCGATGAGCAATTCCTGGCAATTCTGGCTTTGTTGACTTCGATGCTGGCCCTGCTCGGGTTAATCGTCCTTCGACCATTTATGGCCAACCGCTCGATTGCGCATGTGGTGGTGTTGCTAACGATTGCGGCGGGCGTTCTCGCCCTGCCTAACCTTGCCCTCTACTACGGTGTGCACGAATGGACGGCGGCGCATACCGGCGGACTTGTCGACGCAAGGTTCATTGCCATTCTTGATACAGCTGTTGAATCGCCGCTTGGACAGATCGCCATGGTCCCGATGTTGGCTTGGATCGCACGCAATGCCCCTGTTCAGTTGAAAGCGACCTTCTTCGCGGTGATGGCATCGTTCACAAACATGGCTTTGTCGGCCAGCAGCCTCAGCACCAAATACCTCAACCAAACATACGTCGTCACTCGCGCCGTCACAAATCCAGAGACCGGTGAAGTCACGTCTACCGCGGACTACAGCCAACTTGGGTACTTGCTGATCTCCGTGGCCGTGATCTCGATGATCGTTCCACTGGCCACAGTGTTCATTGTTCAAAACTCGCGCTTCCGAACGAGCGAATGATCACTGGCTTTCGACCTCTCCTAGCAGAGCTCTGAGATGTGAGACCGGGACGCCGATGTTTGAACCGCCAAACTCGGGCAGGATCGCAGCATTTACGGCAACGACCTCGCCCCGCCGATTCAATGCTGGCCCTCCACTCCCACCGGCCGTGGTCTCGGCGTCATAAACTATAGCGCTACCGCTTGTCCGCGCAACTATCCCCCGGCTTGCTAGCGGGTGTATCTTGCTTTGTTCTGAAAGCCGGGACGCTATCGACCAAAAATTCAACGTCCCTTCTGCTTCCAGTTCCTCTAAAAAGCCCGGACCAGCCTGCGCGATCAATGCCCTCAAACCCGTTGGATACCCCAACAGATAGAGCTCTTCACCTACGCGCGACGTGGCATCCGCCAACGGAATGCCGAGGTCGTGAACGCGGCTAGGCTCTACTGCCAAAATCGCCAAGTCTGCCGCTTCGCTGAACCGGACCAAACGCGCCTCTATTGGTTCCGTCTGATCAGGCAAATAAGCCAGCAACCTCAACATTTCAGGCTTGAGACCAGCCTCGTTCAGCGCTTTTTCTCGACTCCCCGAGGTCCAGGGCAAAGCGACATGGCGGTTGGTGGCCATCAACGGCACCCCAGCAATCAAAAAACCGGTTCCGGTGAACTGAAATTCTGCAGGTTCGCCGGTCCCGTCCGGTTCGATCCAAGGCTGGCCAAACGGGGTTTTCAGGTTTTCTCCGTTCGGTCCCAAAACGTGCCGTAATATCTTCCCGCTTTCCACGTGGCGCAATCCATAAGCTCCCTGAAGGAAAGCTACAGATCGAGTAGAGGCAGCTATCACCCGCGTGGGTGCCACCGCCCGTTGCTCCAAGGTTCCAAGACGCTGCTCAGTCGACAAAACCTGGTTCTCAAAAGCGTCACGCAACGAAGCCAAGTCATCAGGCGTAAGTGCATCTTCTCGCGTCTGAGCGAGCATAACCGCGACCGCTTCGATCTTGCGGGACTCCTGTCCGATACTATCCGCCAAGCGCCGGTCGTTTTGGTAAAGTAGGTAACCAAACCCCGCGATCACAAGAAGCGTTGCAAGTACTGTGATCCTGAAAAGTATCGTGGTCTGAGACGCAAGCCGCCGCCCACTATCGCGCAGGGCACCAGACATCTTTTTGGCGAAGGGTCGACGGCTCGTTCGGGTGTAAGCATATGCGTCACTGAGAATATCTTCGACTGTGTGGTGTGCGGGAAATGAGTGATCGCACAACCTGTATCGAGACATAGGGCCCGTTTCGCCGAACTCGATCATGTCGCCATGCCTTAGAGACACCGATGAAGCATTTTTCCCGTTTACCCATACATTGCGCCCTGCTGGCGCGGTTATTGTGTAACCATCGTCTGCCCACTGTAGGGTGGCAATATCGCTATCATGGGGAGGCAGGTCATCCCTAGGTCGAAGGCTTAGCACCCTTTCATCGTCAACTGAAACAGTTAGGGTTTTATCGACAAGCCAGTTCACGTTTCCGCGCGATGGACCTGTCAGGCTCTCCAGAAATGCCCGCACCTCACCTTCACCACCATTCCCTGAGGATGTAATGCTACTCGCTTCTGGATTTCGCATTATGACCCCCTTTTCCAAACGCGTGAGGGCATTCTACCACGCTGCAACACCAAACCCATGGCTTGGTGCGAATGTACATAAAACGCATTTATACAAACACTTGCGATGTCCGCCCGGATTCAAAAAAACATCTATCAGGCCGCAGCTCAAAGAAGGCCGATCCATGATCGGCCCTCTGATTTGGCATTTTCAAGCCCCGTATCGAGCCAACAGACCGTCTATTTCGACGATACCTTGATCTTACGGCTTGGGTCCTGAGGCTCAGTCTTCGGCATTTCGATATGCAGAACGCCTTTGTCGAATGTTGCTGAAATCTTGTCGATTTCCACAGTGTCTGGCAGCGACATGGCTCTGGAAAAACTGCCATAGCTTGTTTTGCTGACACGCAGATCGCCCGTTTCATCATGCGCAATCTTCTTCTGACCGCGCAGGATTAGCCTGCGATCCTTGATTTCAATTTCCACATCATCCTCTTCGAGCCCTGGCAATTCAGCCGTCAGGACGGTGCTGTCAGACTAATTCGAACCAGTCTCAGTTTGCCGCGGAAACCGCGAACCTATCCGGAACAGAGTTGACGCCACTCGCTAAGAGCGGCGGCGCGGGTCAGCTTGAAGGTGTCCCGGCTGGTGAGCGATCTTTCCTGGTTGAAGTGGTTGTAGACAGAGGAATGGACGGCGGCGAATTTCTGTAAACTTCGCATGCGCCTGAAACGCTGCATCGCGCGTTCTCTTCGTCGGAAAGGCAGGTGCGAGTTCTCGACGCGGTTGTTGAGCCACCTGCCCGTCCTTTGTTTTTCGGTAGCACCAAGCTCACTGAGTGCGGCCCGGTACGATGCGAAGCGATACGTGACGACGGTTTCCGCTTTACCGTATCGCCTCATCAATTTCTTAAGGAATTTCAGTGCTGCAGCTTTGTTTCGGCGTTTGGTGACAACGGCTTCCAGTACCTCGCCTTCGTGATCGACGGCCCGCCAGAGGTAGTGTCTCTTGCCATTCACCTTCACGAAAACCTCGTCCACGTGCCACTTCCATTTCGAGAACGCGCGCAGCTGCTGAACACGCTTCCGCCTTATCTCAGCAGCAAACATCGGGCCAAACCTGTTCCACCAATATCGGACAGTTTCGTGGCTCACGTCGATGCCTCGCTCGTGCAGCAGATCTTCGACATTCCGAAGCGAGAGCGGAAATCTGATGTACAGCATCACCGCAAGGCGGATGATCTCGGGATTGGTTTTGAAGTAGCAAAATGGATTGGGTTTTGTCATCCCACGAAGCTACGGACCCCCCTACCCGCCTCAAGCCGGCTTCCTCTGACAATGCCTGAATGACCTCCGGACTGGTTTTGATGTACTTGAATGGCGATTGTTTAATCATGCGCGAAGGCTACGAGAGCACCCTGCTTGCCTCAACCCAAATTCATCTGACAAGACCAATCGGACACCACTTCCAAAAATACATTTATTATGCTGAATATTGATTGTGAATGAGATAATAGTCGGTCTGATCTAAGAAGTGATTTTGCAGCGAGTGTCAATGGCCAAGGATACGATTGAGCAAGGCAACCAATTCCCTGAAGAGACCACCGCAGCACAGTTGTCCACTGCGCTGGTTAATTCGCGCGACCTGTTTCTATCAGTAATCGACACAAACGGGTTGAAGGCGATTAACCTTCCGGAAGGATTTCAAGCGGATCGATTTGCAGTGGTCGATGGAGACCTGTTTCTTGTTTCTGAAGACGGGCAAATTGTCGTTCTGCTCTCGGGAGCCGAAAACAACTACGTTATTCTTTCTGCAGGAATCCCTTTCGGCGCGAACAGGCTGCAAGATTCAATCGACACTCTTGGAGAGTGGGATCAGCTTGGGGATTTACCACGCCTAACCATTGATCAATTAGCTAACCTTAGTGCGACCAGGCCCGGCACAGGAGAACAGGAAGAGGTCCGCGTCGGCGACCCTTTGATCGGGTTGATTTATAACCCTCTCTTGCCACCCACTGACTACTCTCCTGAGTTACAGCGCGACGAAAGGTACTTTGGCAACGAAGTTTTTGATGACGGCGGCGTGCCCGAACCGGGCAACAATACTATCACTCTTTCTGGTTTGCCGGTAACGCGAGAAACCGATGCACCGGTGGTGACGAGCCCCGCCTCAATTATTCAATTCGATATTGAACAAGCCGATCTGGGAGAGGCAGTGACATTGGTCACCTTTGAGGTCACCGGCTTACCATTGGGCACATCGTACAATTTGGGTCAGATCACCAGCAACGGGTCTACGGCCACCTTGGTGTTTTCTGGTTCCGAAGCCGAGTTCAGTGCATTAACGCTGACCTACCCCACTGATTTCTCAACTCAAAGCCGCACCGACGCGCCTCCCGGACCTCTGCAAGCGACAGTGACAATTGAGACCAACTTTCTTGGCTCAAGCCGACTGGACTTCGAGATCACAGTGTTGGCGGAGGGCGATGCCGTCATTGATGATACTCTGCCGGACACGGTTCCTGACGAAACCGACGCGCCGACCACATTCAAACCGTCTGAGTTGCTTAAACCGCAGGTCACAGACATTGACGGGTCTGAAAACTACGAGACTTTGGAGCTGATCATAACAGGCCTGCCCGGCGGGTCGACACTGACCAGCCTCGGTATCGTTGTCCCAGCCGGAGCGACTGCAGCTATCAACAATGTGGCCGACGGGTCTTCCACATTGACTGTTACAATGGTGGCCTCCCAAGTCGCGGACATTCAAAATGCATATGACGGGTTCGAGTTAACACTTCCTGCGGATTTTTCGACTGACAACCGGTCTGACCTGACCAGCGGCACCCAGCTGCCCGTAAGCCTTACCCTCAACATCCAAACGGATGAAGACGCTTCGGCTGCAGTCGATGGTCCAAATGACGGCACCGTTTCGGTAACGCGTGTGCTTGACATCGGTTTTGAGGAAGATATCGACCTTTCCGGACCGCCCCGCATCGATGCCGAAGAAGATGCAGGAAACCCCAATGCCAGTATTGGCGTCGACATAGATCTTGGTATCGAGATCACGATCGATGACCGCGATGGGTCTGAAACTGAGGACCCATCTGATCTCGTTTTCGCCGGAACAGTAGAGGTGAGGTTAGATAGCTTACCCGCAGGAACCTCGGTTAACGTTGGGATATTGAATGGAACAGTTTGGACCGGAACGGTTCCGGAAGCCGAAGCGCTCATACTTTCGCTGCCACCAAATTACTCAGGTCAGATCAATACGCAGGTAACTGTCACTACGCGTGAAGGCAGCGAGACGATTGAACAACTGATCGTGGTCTCGCCGACGTCGGATGTGGAAATCGTCGGCAACATTATTACTCAAGAAACGGATGCCCCTCTGGACATCCGGATTTCCGATTTTGTCGAGATCCGCATCAGTGATCCTGATGAGGAACTCGCGCAATTCGAACTCACCATATCAAGCCTTCCGGCAGGAACGCGCTTGGTGGATGAGAATGGCAACGACATTGGATCAATCAGGCCTGGAGGAGGCTCTACGGTCGACCTGGTTCTGAATTACAACGTTGACACGTCAGGATTTGACCCGGCCGGTGTGCGTTTGATTTTCCCGACGGACTTCTCGACCGAAAACCCTCCAACGACACTAACGGCCAATCTTACTGTGACAACGCGCGAGAACGGCCTGTTGACCACCCCTGTATCGGACACGTTTGACATCATCATCAGCGCGGAAGGCGATGTTTATATTGACGATACTCAGCCCGACACTGTGCCGGATGAAACGGACGCTACAACTCTGATCACTCCGTCGGATTTGCTGGAACCTATTGTCACCGACGCGGATGGGTCTGAAAGCCTTGAGACCCTGACGTTCACAATTGAAGGCCTTCCCGCGGGCTCAACACCAGCCTCGTTGGCGATTTCGCCGCCTGCGGGTGCAGTTCTGAGTATAGTCGACAACCCGGCAACGGGCGCTGCAACTCTGACCCTAACAATGAATGCGGCCTCGGTGGCAGATGTTCTCGCGGCTTATAATGCATTCGAACTCACGTTGCCGCAGGACTTTTCGACAGCCAACCGGGCCGACCTGACGAATGGCGACGTAGCGCTGCCGCTGACCTTCACATTGGCGGTGCAAACCGATGAGGATCAAGACCCAAACACTGACACAGCCATGGACGGCACCGCTACAGCGACCCGCGTCGTGGATATCGACTTTGAGCTGGATGCCGACCTCAGCGCTCCATTGGAGATTCGCGCGCAGGAAGACGGTGGGGTCCCCGGCAGTTCTGCAGGGGTCGTCGTGGATCTACAGATCGACATCGACATCACTGATATCGACGGTTCCGAAACTGCTGCACCGGGGACCCCTTTTTCTGCCTCTGTTTCCATACAATTTGTTGGGATTCCGGCCGGAACGAACTTTCCGACCGGCAGCTTCGATCCGTCGACCGGCGTTTGGACGGGTACGGTCGCCGATGCAGAAGCTCTGCAATTAGGTTTGCCCGGGGACTACAACGGAACAATAAGCAGCACAATCACGGTAACGACACCCGAAGGCCAAGTTGCCACTCCTCAAGTCATCATTGTCGAACCTGTTACGGATGTTGTCATCGGAGGTGAGGTCATTGCCAACGAGACCGACGCACCTGTCGAGGTTTTGCTATCCGCCTTTATCAATGTCCAAATCCCGGTTGATGAAGTTATCCAAACTCTTACCTTCTCGTTGAATGGGTTACCTCCCGGCACACAGGCGGTGGACGGGACAGGAACAGCGGTTGGAACCTTTACTCCGGGCCCGGGCAACACGTTCGATTTCCTGTTCGAATATACAGGAACGGGGCCGGATCCACGTGATGTACGGCTTATCTTCCCAACCGATTATTCCACCGAAAACCCGTTGGTTAACCTGGTTGCTTCGTTGGACATCGTTACCGATCAGGGATCGACCAGTGGATTGATCCCGGTAACTGTGAACTTTGAAGGTGATGTCGAAGTTGATGACGCCACCGTCAATTTGTCCGAAACGGACGATGTTGTGCTGGTCACACCGTCTGATTTCATCCTTCCTCGTGCAACCGATTTAGACGGATCGGAATCCGTCGATCTGGTGATTGTTGTATTCAATGCACTGCCGCCCGGCACGCAGGTGTCCACTGATGGTGGTGCGACCTTCATCGCGGCGTCACCTACCCTGAATTTTGTTGGCGACTTGGCCACCTATCAGAATCTGGTGATAGAGTTGCCTGCGGACTTCTCCACCCAAAACCCTGCCTCTGCACTTGAAGCTCAGATAGTAGCGGTCACAGATGAGGGTGGCGTCGACGACGGAGTACTGACGATTAACCTGAGCGCCGAAGGCGATCTGGCTCTTTCTGGACCCGGCTCGATTGTCCTGACCGAAAATGATGTTCCGGGTGATACAGACGAAGACAACACAACCTCGGCGCCGTTGGAATTTCGACCGGCAGATGCGGTGACTGGTCAGGCAACGGACGCGGACGGTTCCGAGGCGATTGCCACGGTCGACGTGGTCGTGAACGGGTTGCCTCCGGGTACGCAATACTCGCTCAACGGCGGTGTCACCTTCCTAACTTCATCCGCGGGAAATGCGCTGACCCTTAGCGGACTATCCCTGGCCGAGTACGGGAACCTCGTCATCCGCTTGCCGGATGATTTCTCAACGACGACGCCTATCACCGGTAGCGCGACCTTTACGACTGACGAGGCTTTGCTGGCCGGTGAAACCGATACCGGACCAAATGACGGCATCGAAACAGGAACATTCACAGTTACTGTGAATTCCGAGCAAGATGTCGAAATCACCGCGCAGGATATCACGGTGATCGAGGATTTGGGCCAACCAATACCGTTGAACTTGGACGTGGGTGTGACAGATATCGACGGGTCCGAGTCGATTACATCCATCACACTTGACTTCGCCAATCTGCCAAACGGCGATACCGTTCTCAGCGACGGAACGGTTCTGAATGCCGGAAACACGCAATGGAGCGGTACAGTCGCCGAGTTGCAAACGCTGGCAGTGACGAGCCTACCGACACACTATTCGGGCGTCATCGACATCACTATCACCGTTGATACCGATGAGGGTAACCCGACAGTTACGACAGAAAGCTTCTATCTAAATGTAACGCCAGTCGCCGAGCCTACGATCGTTCTTTCCGTTGACGATAGCACTCCCAACGTTGATGAGCGCGGACCCGACAATTTCATCGTGGATGAGGATACCTCTTTCCTACTGCTGATCGACGCCGAAACACCGGATCAGGACGGATCAGAATCTCTGACTCAAATCGTTATCGAGAATATTCCGCCGGGTTGGGTCCCAGATACCGGGGGCGCTGTTGATCTGGCCCTTTTCGAACAAGGTGCTGCACAGATCGCGTCAGCAACCATATCGGGTACAACACTGACAATTGCGTTGGTTCCCGGCGTCACAGACTTTGACGGAGCGTTGCGTGTTGAACCACTGGGCAACGACGACCGGGATGTTCAATCAATTGTAGGAGCGGAGCTGGCAGCCACTGTCACGTCCGTAGACACCGCTCCCACACTACCTACCGACACTCAAACCGAAACAGACAGCGTCGACGTCGATGTAGACGCCATTGTGGACGGATTGAATGTCACTGCCACTGACGTGACGGTTAACGAAAACCGGAATGGAAGGCGTCGTATCGACCTAGACATTACTGGTACAGCACTCGCGGACAATGATGGGTCGGAAACGATTTCCTCACTGGATTTGACCATAACGGTGGCAACGGCCAGTGAAGTTTTTGATCCTTCTGACACCAGCCAGCTGGAACTTCGCGTGAGCGACCCGGCGTTAGCAGGTTTCATTACGATCGCGCAGTCCGGGTCAACAGCTGACACCGTCTCTTACACTCTGACCCCGGCCGCAGGTGCCACCCAAGCCCAATTCACCGCAGCGCTCGAATCTTTGGAAACTGTCGTGCCGCAGCACTTCAGTGGTCTGCTCACCATTGATGGTGCCCTGGCATGGAACGAAACCACGACTGGTGACGTTGAGGATGACTTGTCCGACAACTTTAATTCAAGCGCCTTCCAGATCACTCAGACCGTTAATCCACGAGCCGAAGCAGACCTCACGGCATCGGTTTTTGTTCTCGCTGCAGCAGAAGTTGCGACAGGTAGCCCTACTTCGGTTTCAGCTAGTGTTGAAGACGGCTCGGTGAGCGGATCGGAAATCCTGACATTGCTGGAAAGCACAGCCGACGGCTCGGGCCCCGGTCAAGTCGGGTTCTTCGTTGGCCTTGATGCGTCAACACCTGATACGGACGGGTCGGAAGAGCTTAGCGCTCTGGTCATCGGAAACGTTCCCAGCGATTGGATTGCAGATTTCCTGACGGGAAACACTGTAGATGCAGCGGCGTTTTTCGCATCCGATGGAACCGCCCCGCTGAGCCAGTCGGAATTGGACAAGATCGACAGCGCAACGTACGACGCATCAACCGGGGAGTTGACCATCAACTTTGCCCCTGACGTCACAAGCTTCGCTGGCTCAATTCAACTCCAGCCTTCGCTCTACGAAGACTACGACATCGACCGCAACAACACGGACCCCTTTACGTCTGCCGGGGACTTCTTTGGCGACGATCTGACGATCACCCTGACTACGCTGGATGACAACACCGTAACCACTGACGGGCAGGTATCTGATGCGACGTTCGATGTGGATGTCGATCCGGTGAACAACTTCGCGGTTATTGTGACCCTACCCGAAGGCAACGAAGCTGTTATCGACGCGGCTGGAGGGGTTTGGCAGATTCCGTTCAGCCCAATCATTCAGGACCAGGACGGAAGTGAGGAAGTCACGGCCGTCGTGTTGCGGCAGGTACCTGACGGTATCACTATCTTCGTTCCGGACCCGGCAAATCCAGGCGGCCCCAAAATTCCGGCTTTGTTGACCGAGGTGAACACACCGCCGGGCTTTAATACATGGAGCCTGGAGAACGGTGGCTGGCTAGAAGTCGAAGCGCGCGGGATACCATTGCATTTCGCCGGCCCTGTGTCGGTGAATGTGGAAGTTGTCACCACCGAGGCTGACGGCGGTGGTACGCGCGTCACGACATTGCCTGAAACTCTGTATATCGACCCGATAGTTGATGGCGGCGATCCAAGCGAGACATATGCGACGTTGGAAGATCTTGCTGTATTCTTCCCAATCGATGGAAACCTGATCGATAATCCCACCAACTCGCCTGGCTCGCCCGAAGCGATTTTGGATGTTGTTGTCATTAGCAACATCATCGCGGATTCCGGTGGCCGGGTACCGCAGTTCTTCGATGGCCCACCCAATGATCCAGCTTCGGTTGAGTTGTTCCCGATATTTTCTGGACCGCGAGGGACTCTTCAACTGACTGTTGCGCAGGCCTCAACTCTCTGGGTCGTTCCGGGGCAAGACAGCAATGAAGACTTCGTCTTTGACATTTCGTTGATCTATTTCGAAACGCTCGACCCGACACAATCTGTGGTCGCGACCGGGACTGCGACGTTGACCGTGAAGGGCATCGCTGACGATCCAATCATAACCGTTCAGGATGAAGCGTCCTTTCCCCAGAACCCAAACCTGATCGATCCTATTTTCAGACCGGGTGAAGTGGTCGATGGCGTAGAAAACTCGGTCCGTATCTATGGATATGCCGGTTTTGATACCGCGCCGTTCCTACTTGATAAACGGCTGAGCATATTCACCATCGATTCCGGCATCATTTCTCAAAACGAGGCTATCACATTCAGCCAGAATGTTACTCCCTTGACCGGAGAAATGACCGAAATCCTTGTTCCACAAGGCGCGGCCAATCCGGATTTCGACGGCTCCGAGACAATTTACTACATCATTACTGGCGTAGACCCTGCGACAGCATTCACCAACGCCACGCCAATTGATGCGACAGGCACCAGCTATGTCGTAACTGAAGCCGAACTGCCAAACTTGACGTTCGTTCCCGCTGATGTGAGCCAGCCCACCTACTATGACATGACCTTCACTGCGATTGTCGTTGAAGACGATGCCAACCTGCCCAGTTTTGCCGGCCTCACTCCCGAACAAACCATTTCTGCCATCGACGCTTTGCCAGGTGGCGCGACCGTTTCAGAAGACTTCACAATCGTGGTCATTCCCGACCCGGATGGAGGCGGTGGAAACCCGTGCACCCCAGAACAGGATCTGCCGCTCCCGGTGCTTGAGTTGATTGGCAGCGGAGACGAAGACACTGAAATAGCATTTAAAATCAAGCTCACTCCGAACCCGCCCTTCTACGACAGTATCGATGATCTGTCGAACCTGCCGAACGGCGTGACCGGCGACTTCGGGCTTGGGATAACTTTGCCGCCAGGCTCATCGCTTAGCAGTGATCCACCAGGCGCGGTATTGTTCGACCCAGTTACCGGTCTTTACGCCATCGATCTTGCACTTTTGGGCGTTGATCCAAACGATCCGACACAGACAGCAGGCTCAATCCTGTTTACTCCGCCTGAACATCAGTCAAGCCCGGCCAACCCTTTCGATCCAAACGAAACTTTTGGACCGGATGACCCGTATGACAACTTGAATCAGCTTGAGTACTTCATGCTATTGAACAACTTCACCTGCGGCACTTCAGACAGCGCGACCAGTTCATTCAACATCACAATTAACCCGGTCGTTGACGGGCCAGAAATCACCACGACAGTTGGAAACTCGGCTCTGGAAGACACGCCATTCTTACCAGGTATTAAGATAAATGGTATCGACCCAGGTGAAAAACTGACCGGAGATATCATCGTCGAAATCGACGGCGCAAATGGTGGGCAGTTGTTGGATGGCAATGGCAATCCTATTCCCGGTACACCGGTGGCGGGTGGCTTCATCGCCTACACAGTTACACCAGCGCAGTTGGCAACGGTACAGATTACTACCAATCAGCATTATAGCGGCCCTCTGGAATACAGAGTAACGGCGACGACTGAAGATATTGATGGATCAACGCTGTCTAATACAATTACGCGCACTGTGGATATCATACCGGTCGCCGATACGCCCATTTTTGATTTCGACCAAACACCTACTGATCCGGATACTGGACAGCCCTACGTGGACCTTAGCGGGCCGACGCCGGTGATCACCATAATTGAGGATGTACCATTTACGCTGGACAGCGTTATTGATGCGGACTCGCCAGATCAGGATGGATCCGAAGAGGTCACAATTGTTTTGTCTGGGGTACCAGACTATCTATCGGTCACGGGCCCCTCAAGCGGTTTCATCGACAATGGGGACGGTAGTTTCACCATTACCCAAGCGGCTTGGGCGCAGGTTCAGATCAAGCTGAAAAATGAACATGCGCGTACACCGGACGCGTTGGATCCGACGATTCCGTCACAAATTCCGTTGACCCTGACGGTAAACACTTTGGAACTTGCAAATTCGGATAGTGCATCCGGTTCGGTTAACTTCATTGTTCAGGTACGCCCGGATGCCGATGTGCCCACGGTGTCCGCCACGGCCACCCCGACAACAGGCGCAGAGGATGACGGCACAGTTTACACACTGAGCATTTCCGGAAACACACCCGACCCGCATGAGACGGTCAGTTTCGAAATTACAGTGCCACCAGGTGGCAAGATTCTTGTTGACGGGGTTGAGCAACCAATAGTCGGAGGCGTGGTCACATTAGCCGGTGCCGCAGGTGCATCAACCAATGGAAATGCTTTTCTTCCAGCCGGGGTTGTTACTTTTGAACCTCCCCCGGATTTTGCAGGTGACGTTTCCTTGGATGTGGTCGCAATCACCACAGATTCAGCAGTTGGCGGCGGCTTCTCTGATACGGAAGCTTCTCCGCCGGCGATGATTGATCTGACCATAACACCAACGCCGGACCTTGTGCTTACGGTGACTGACCCCGACGTCGATTTGATGGAAACGGATAGCATAGTTAGCTATTCGCCCGCAGGAGATTTTGACATTCAGGTCACGGATACGGACGGATCCGAATTCGTCGATTCCGTTACTTATACAATTCTGGGCGTTCCCGTCGGGGCGACTTATCAGATTGGTACCGGCGCTCCGATCGCAGTGACAGGGGATCTCGTTTTCACAGGCAGCCTGACAGATTTCAACCAATTGCAAGTGAACTTCCCGACAGACTTTGCGACCAATGGAACGTCGTTGAACGGCTCGCTTCAAGCGACCACAAATGAAGGTGGCAACCAAACCGGTAACTTCACCATCGATGTTGATGGTGAATTGGACCTTACCGTAACGATTGATCCAATGCCGCAATCGGTGCCTCAAAACGGCAACCCAATTCAGGTGGATTTCGGCATCACCGCGACAGTAACGGACACACAGGCCACACCATCTGAGACGCTAGAACAGGTTGTGGTCCAATTCACTGCCCCCTTGCCAGCGGGAACTACTGTTTCGGCAGGCAATTTGTCCTCGGACCGCCAGATTCTGACACTGACCCGAGGCGCTACATCACCCGCAGATTTCGCCCTCCTGGTCGCAACGCTGGCGATTACACTTCCTGCAGAATTCGCGGGCGCCGTAGAAGGGACAATCACGGTATCGACGAACCATGGCAGCGGTCCAAGCGACAACTTCATAATCGAAGTTAACGATCAGCCAGTTGTCTCCGGCCCTGTCAGTGTGTCCTCGAGGGAGCCTGTGTTCTTCATCGACTTTGCAACCTTGATGTCCAACGCAAGTGACCCGGATCAACCTTTGAGCGTTTTGAATGTTGCAACGACGGACCCGGACGTCACCATCGATGTGCAGGCAACCGGAGTTCAGATCACGGTACCCAACGCCTATGTCGGAACGCCCGTTATGACCTATGATATCGTAGACAGCGGCCCCGGGCCCGCCAGCACCAGCGCCCAGGCCAATCTGGACATAGACACTCTGCAGATGGAAACCACCGGCACGACAATCAGCGACCCAGGTGGTGCTCCACGTGATCTGTTGGATGATGTTACCGGCGCAGTGGGTGGAAATGACATCGCAATAGGCACAAGCGGGAACGACGGTGTGGTTCTGTCCGCAGCATCGCCCTACGCCGAAATTGAAGGATTCAGCTTGCTGGATGGGAACGATTTTATCGATCTGTCCGCATCCACAAAGGGCTACGACGTCGATCTTGGAACAGGGGCTGATTGGGCGATTGGTAGTTCCGGCAACGACACCATCACCGGCGGCGAAGGATCGGACACGCTGGAAGGCGGTACAGGCTCGGACATCTTCGTGATGACCGAGTTGACCATGTCTGACGTGATAACGGATTACGAGGGCCCAGTGGCCGGTGATCAGGTCGACTTGACCGCACTGGTTAGCGTCGATCCGGTCAATCTCGGAAGCGAGGTTACCTACGACAATACATCCGGCGAGCTAGACGTGTCCGGGACGCTGGTTGCCACGATCAATGCGGCCGGCGGTGGCTTTGCAGGTCAAGTCGAAGTGATCTTCAACGACGCCAGTGGGGCACAGCAAACAGCGGTGATCTGAGCTAGGTTACCGCTCGCGCATAGCTTCAAATCGGGCCTTTCGAAACGGTTTCAGCAGGTAGTCCAGAACCGTGCGCTCTCCAGTCAAAATATCGACCGAAGCGACCATTCCAGGACGAATTTCCAACCGAATATCGCCTTTTTCCAGCGCATTGCTTTGCGTTTCGACAACTAGCGGGAAATAGATCTCGCCCGTGGCTTCATCCTGTTCGGCGTCAACACCGACGCGCGTCACCTGTCCTTCAAGCGATCCGTAAACCGTGAAATCAAATGATGTCAGTTTGATGCTTGCAGGCAAGCCCGGTCGAATAAAGGCCACGTCCTCGGGCCTTGCCCGCGCTTCAATCAGCAAAGTGTCATCTGCGGGGACAATTCGCAGAACTTCCTCCCCCGGCGCAATCACTGCGCCGATGGTGTAGACGTTAAGGGTTGAGACAATACCATTCACCGGCGCACGCAATGCTGCTCGGTTAACTACATCCGTCGCGCTCTTGAGGCTTTCTTCGATGACGCTGAGTTGGTTCAGGGTATCAGACCGTTCGATATTGATCTCGGCCCGGCGCTGCAATTCGGCTTCGGTCACACGGGCCTCAGATTCTGTTAAGGCCGCCCGGGCTTGCTCACGCTGCCCTTTCAGCGCGTCCCGTTCCTGACGCTTGGCACTACGTTCGCGCTCGACCGGCAGAATCTGAGCGCGTGGGACAATACCGCTGTCTGTCTTGATCTGAATTTCCTCGTCAAGCAACGCAAGGTTCTCGGCCACGCGGTCCAACGCAGCGCCTAACTCAGCAATTTCTTGCACCCGTTGCTGGACCTGTGCATCCAGAACAGCACTTTGTCCGAGGTAAGAAGCTGCTCTGCTGTCGAATAGCGCACTCTCTCGCACGGCCAATGGACTATTCGGGTCGATACCCGCCGAAGAAAAGTTGGGCACTTCCGCCCCCGTCAACTCGGCCTCAAGGCGCAAGGCACGAGCATGCAGAGCCCATTGCTGGGCCCGCAGTTCGCCTAAACTGGCCGCTGAACTTGTATCATCCAGACGTACCAAAATCTCGCCAGCTTCAACCGTGTCGCCCTCGCGCACCAGAATGTCACGGACAATACCGCCCTCAAGGCTCTCGACGACTCTGGCCTGACCCGATGGGACAACACGGCCAGTGGCACGGGCCAACTCCTCAATCCGCGCAAGCGATGCCCACCAAAGCGCGCAGCCGACAATCAGCAAAAGGCCAACGAGGACTGCGAAAACCCAACCCGACGATCGTCGAACGCGGGATGCCTCTCGACCTTGGGCGAAATCCACCAATTCCCAATCACGATTGCTCATTTCGAGCCCTCGCGTTGTTATCCGCCAATTGCTTCAGAATGGCATCCTTGGGTCCTTTGGCTGTGATTTCGCCGCTGTCGAGCACGATCAAAGTATCGACCAAGGCCAGCAAACTGCTGCGATGGGTCGAAACGATCAGGCTCATGGGCCAATGCCGCATAACGCGCGCTAGGTTTTTGACAAACAGCTTCTCGGTTTGCGTGTCCATGGATGAGGTCGGCTCATCCAAGATTAAGACCCGTGGTTTTGGTAGTAAAGCACGGGCCAAAGCGACCAGTTGGCGTTGCCCTCCCGATAGGTTTCGACCCCGCTCGGCTATGGGCATACCAAACCCTTGTGGGTGCGAGGCCGCAATGCGATCCACGCCGGCAAGCCGCGCCACACGCAGGACATCTGCATTGGTGGCGTGAGGCACACCAAACGCAATGTTCTCAGCCAAGGTTCCTGAAAACAGCACCGCCTCCTGCGGGACAAGTTGGATATCTTGACGCTGTTGCACCGGCGCAATTTGCGCCATGTTCAAACCGTCCAGCAGAATCATACCTTCGGATGGCGCATATAGCCCTGACAGAACGCGGACCAGACTGGTTTTACCTGCGCCGACCGGGCCGATCACGCCGATTTTCGCCATCGGTATCGTTTCAAACGAAACGTCTTTCAGCGCCGGGACTTTGGTTCCCGGATACTGCAGCGAAACGCTTTTCAACTCGAATCTACCTTCTTCGGCCGGAGCATTCACGGCGGCGCTGGAAACGCTTTTATCCGAAGGTTGCGACATCAACGCATTCAACCCGCGCAGCGTTGAAAATGCGAAACTCGCGCGAACGAATAACCCAGCCAGGGCCGCGGTTGGTGCCATGGCTCTACCGGACAGGATCATGGCGGCGATCACGGCCCCCATCGTCAAATTACCTTCCAACGCAAGGTAAACCCCGATGACCACAATCCCAATGGAAGATAACTGCTGCGCAAAACCGGTCACAGTTGTTGCAAGCGTTGCCAAACGGCGGCTTCGTTCCTGCGTGGTTGCGGACTCGGTCACCAACCGCTCCCACCTTGCCTGCATTCGACTTTGCCCAGACACCGCCTTGAGTGTCTCAAGGTCCGTCACTGCCTCGACAGCCACGGCGTTTTTAACACCGGACATCTGACGGTCCGAGTTAGACGCCTGTCGAAGCGGGATCATGATCATAAGGCCCATGACCAACACAAAACCCAACGCGATCGCCGGAGGCCAGGCCAGCGGACCACCGATATAGGCGATCACACCGATGAACAAAAAAGCAAAGAGCAGATCCGTGAGCGAGGCTAGCGTTTGCGACGAGAAGAAATCGCGAACTTGCTCATAGTCCTTAAGGTTGTTGATCAATCCACCGGCGGGCTGCGCCTGACTGTCCAGTCTCAGATCAGAAATGTGCCGGAATATTTCGGCAGATACAGCCAGATCGACCCGTCGTGCAACCTTGTCAACGACCCGGGCACGCACCCACTTTAGAATCGCATCCACAAACAGAGCCAACCCGACACCTGCGACCAGCGACCAGAGTGTGACTACCGCAGCATTTGGGAAAACGCGGTCATATACGTTCATCGTGAATAGCGGCATCGCCAAAGCCAGTAGGTTGATCATGGCAGAGGCTATGATCACCTGCATGTAATCGCCCCAGAACCGGTTCACCACGCTCCAGTACCAATGTCGCGAAGCTTCAGACGGTTCGCGGTTTGGCCCCGAAACAACATCTGTTTGCAAAAGCAATACATGCCCGGCGTAGTTCTCGGCGAGTTCAGAGGCCGGCAATGTCAGGGTATCGTCTGAGCGCGACGGCCAAATAACCGCGGCGGACTCGTTGTCGTTGCTGACCAGCACACAAGCTTCGCGCCCGGACAGAAACAGAACTGCTGGCAAAACATACTCGGGAATGTCGACCAGCTTGCGACGCGTCATGTGCGCGCGATACCCATGTGCCTCAACCGCTTTAATCGCCTGATCGGGGCTCAGGCACCCGTACGCATCCAACGGGCGACCGGCCCTCAGCATCTCGTCACCAATATCCCTGCCCCGCAAACGCATGCATGCAGCCGCAGCGCTGGCCAGCGGATCGGCCGGAGGCCCGTTTAACTGCCAATCCGGCTTGCTCGGAGCAGCAGATTTCTCTCCTGAGACCACGCGCGGGGCGATGCTTACCTGGGCTGCTTGTTTTGGCGTTTCGTCGGTGGCGATCTGACTTTCTCCGTTTGCGGGGTGCTGTCTATTCAATCCAACGACTTCCGCCAGTCCTTGAAGGCCCGGGCGTCCAGTCTTTGTTCATTACCAGTCTGGCTCAGAGGCTGCACGTTCAACTCGTCCCTTGCATACACTTTCGAGTCCTCTGGCGGTTCGATTTTTAAGGATTTCAACAACACACCAATCGAGGCAAGTATACGGTATCGAACATAGTTCTCGGCGGCCTTTGCATTCACTAGATTTGCCTCGGCCTGGAACAGCGCGTTCTGCGTATTCAACACATCCAACAAAGAACGCTGTCCGACCGTGAATTCCTGCTCATAAGTTTCTCGCAGCTTGTGTGCAATTTGCACCTGCGCAGTGATGGTTTTGGTGCGCCGCTGTGCTGACTTATAGACCGAATAGCTTTGGCGGACTTCGTTTTCCACACGTCGAGTTTGAGCCAACAGGCGCGCCCGGCTTTCGCTGACCCGGCGTACTTCTTCCTGACGTGCCGCCCGTTTTGAACTTCCTTGAAACTGGTACCGCATCACCAGTCCAATGCGCGCATCGGCGACGTCCCCTTCGTACCCTCCGACATCCTCTCCGACACGTCCATCTGCCTCGAGGAAAAGCTTAGGCAAGGCATTGGCATCGGTTCGACGGGACAAAGCCTCCGCGGAGCCAACATCAGCTTGCAAAAACTTAATCGTAGGGTTGGTACGTCGTGCAATTTGCAACGCTGCATCCAGATCGGCGGGCAAAGCGCGACGGATATCCGGCACCACCGACAAGCCTTCAGCCTCAACACCGACAACCGTGATGAAGAGGTTTTTAATGTCTTCAAGATCAAGTTCGAATGAAATGATGGTGTCTTCGGCCAGTATCAATCGCTCTTCGGCTTGTTGCAGATCGCCAATGCCAACCACACCACTATCGAACGCCCTTTGGATACGGTTTAGAGCCTCGACGTGATAGTCTTTGTTTTCCCGGGCAAGCTTAATCAAGGACTGTGCACGCAATACATCAGCGTAAAGTCTAACCGCTTCCAGCGACAAGACTTCGGAGCGTTCCAGAACACGCAACGCGGCGGCATCTATCCGATATGCCTGACGTTCGATTTCCGAGCGGGTCTCCTTCCCGTCGAACAAGAGTTGCGACATACGAATACCCAGCTCATATCCCCCAATCCAACTCTGTGCTGAGGAAAGGTCCGGCGTCGTGCTTCCGTCGTTGATACTGCTTCCCGCAAACGCATCTATCTCAAATCGAGGAGCCCAGAAACTCCGGGCTTGCTGGAGTTCAAACTCGATGGCCTGCTTGTTGGCTTCCGCCGCAGTGATTTCTGGGTTTGTTTCCAACACAAAGAGAATTGTTTCCTCCAATGATAGCGCATTGGCAGGTTCAATTTGGGTCGCCAAGGAAAGGCATCCAAAGACGCAAGCCCAAAAACACTGGTGCATTTATTACCTCGAGCGGTTAGGTCAACTTATGCGAATTTGTAGCTCACTCTATTTCCACAGGTTTTTTCACAAGCGTCAAGTAGAGGTCTCAAGACTTGCCTAATTTCTCTGGCGTTGTCATTGTGTCAGCATCATTTCTTTCGATGAGGTCCATATGAGGCGGTGCATTCAAGGGGTGCGGAAGTTCCTGATCCTTCTTTGCTTTGCGCTGCCTATTGCTGCCTCAGCAGAGGTTTTCGGCACGGTCAATTTCAATTTTGACTCGGATCAGCTTGATGCCCAGGGGCAACGCCAAATTCGAGAGATTGCGGATCGGTTAAAAGCAGTCAACAGCTACAAACCCACTATTGTCGTGGGCTTCACTGATGCCGTGGGGTCTACGGGTTACAATCAAGATCTAGGCCTCAGACGCGCAAACACGGTTGCTCGCGCGCTGGTTGCTGAGGGTATTCCTGTTGACGAGATTGGTAATATTTCCAGCCGCGGAAAGTCCGACCTACTGATTGCAGTGGCTACAGCGAACCGCCGTAACCGGCGAGTGACTGTGGGCTTGGCAGAAATCCTGGCGGCTTGTCGCAGCTATCGGGATATTCAAATTTCGGAAACTGCTATTGGAGACGAATTACAGACTGACCTTTTAGACCGCTTGAGCAAGGCTTCTGCACAACGCGTCCAGCTAGTAAACTCAGGGCTAAATGGACCGGCATTTCAAATGGCAGGTGCCGCGAAGGAAGACTGTGGAAAGGCTGCGGGATTGAACTTTAATTCGGTTAGAAAAGTCGAATACTCCAAGCGGTGTTTCTGCAGCTTCGCAAGGTTAGAAGTCGCTGTCAGAAACTAAGCGACGCTTACAGGACTAATTCGAACCCTTCTCAGGGTGCTGTCAGACCAATTCGAAGCAGTCTCTGTTTACCCCTAAATGCCGGAACTTATGCTGAACAAAGTTGGCGCCACTCGGAGAGAGCAGCGGCGCGGTTGAGCTTGAAATTGTCTCTGCTGTAGAGGGCGCGTTCCTGATTGAAATGATTGTGGACGGAAGAATGAACTGCGGCGAACTTCTGCAAACATCGCATTTGCCTGAAGCGGAGCATCGCACGTTCTCGTCGTCGAAATGGCAGATGGGAATTCTCGGCCCGATTGTTCAGCCAGCGGC
>NZ_OMPH01000021.1:0-142600 GCF_900312795.1 Ruegeria sp. AU67 | reverse complement strand
CATACGCTTTGAAGTCACCGAAATACTTGGTGATTGCTGCGGTCAGCGTGGTCTTGCCGTGGTCAACGTGGCCAATCGTGCCGATGTTGACGTGCGGCTTATTACGCTCAAACTTTTCCTTTGCCATTCCTCAGGCGCCCTTTTGCGATTGGGGGGACCCGTGGTCCCGTGTTTACATCTGCGCGCGCGAGATATTGGGTTCAAAGAAGAAAATCAAGCACATCCTGCTTGAAAAGCTGGTTAAGACGCCGGATTTTGGGTGACCTCGACGGATTCCAACGGCTGGATCAGGTCGGGACGCTTGTCGAACCAGCCGTTGTCCTTGTGTTCCTCGGCCAGCCATTCCTCGACACGATCGGCAACCTTGAGGGCCAAACCGTCCATTTGCTCTTCTCTGGTGCGGGTATGCCCGGATCCTGTAAGTGCGCTTTCACCAGTCGTGTCTTCAAGAACCTGGAACTGTTTGCCTTTAGCCAGAAACTCTTTTTTGCGCACGTCGTAAACATTCACCAGAACGATTGCCGTGCTTTTGGGGTTGTAGATCACCGGCACACCCGGAGGGGCCAGCATAAACCCCTCAAGACTGATTCCTATGTCGTATTCCTGGGCACCCTCATACCGGCCAAGCCGAATATTGACGGCGTTCTGAATAGCGTCTTCCCACTCTTTAGGCGTCGCTTCCCGCGACACTGGCCCCTTCCGGGCCTTTTCAGCAAAGGCATAATTCACGCGCAATTTGAATTCGCCCAGCGACTCAGGCTCTTCGTAAACCTGTGTCTGCGTACACGCGCCCATCAGGGCCAGTCCGGTAATCAGGGTCAAAGCTCGCAACATGTTCTCGTCTCGATATGCCTGTTTTTCTTTGATCTAGCGCAACGATACGGCTTGTGCCAAGCCGTATCGGCAGAAATCCACTTGCCTGCGCGCTTACTCACGAAAATTTATAGTCGCGCGGGAAACCATAAGGCGCTTTTTTCCCAACGCTGGCCCGTTTGGCCAGCCACTGTGACATGTCCGCCTCGTGCCGGGTCTTGTCACCGCCCATGGACCACCTCAGCCCCTCTTCCCAGTTGAAGGTCGTGATGTCGGACAGGCCACCATCCAGTTCCAGTGTCCCCTGTCGGCCACGCGCCATATTGTATTTTTGCAGGCGTACGCCCTTACCGCGACCCATTTCGGGCAGCTCTTCCACTGGGAACACCAAGAACTTGCCGTTCTGCGACACAACCGCGACGTGATCGCCCGAAACGGGCTTACATATCATCGCCGTCTCGTCAGCTTTGACGTTCAGCACCTGCTTACCGTTGCGGGTCTGGGCCAACACGTCATCTTCGGGCACCATGAAACCGTTACCCGCGTCTGACGCCACCAACAGCTTGCGCCCTTGCTTGTGGATCAGGATGTCGATGATCTGTGCCTCATTCGGCAGATCGACCATCAGGCGCAGCGGTTCGCCCATACCGCGCCCGCCCGGCAGATTGGCGGCGCTGAGCGTGTAGAATCGTCCGTTCGAGGCAAACACCAGCAAGCGGTCAGTCGTCTCAGCGTGGAATATGAAACGCGGGCCGTCGCCGTCCTTGAACTTTAACTCGCGCATAAGGTCGATGTGACCGGTCATGGCGCGAATCCAACCCATCTGAGAGCAGACAACCGTGATCGGTTCTTTGTCGATCATTGCCTCAAGCGGCACTTCTTCAACCTGCCCGGCTTCGGCGAATTGGGTTCGGCGCGCGCCACCTTCATAGTCTTTGCCAAAGGTCTTCTTGGTCTCTTTCAACTGCTCGGCGATTTTGGCCCATTGCAGGGCCGGGTCGGCCAGCAGGTCTTCGAGATTGGCGCGTTCCAACATCAATGCGTCGCGCTCACGAACCAGTTCCATCTCTTCCAGACGGCGCAAGCTGCGTAGGCGCATGTTGAGGATCGCATCGACCTGAACCTCGGACAATTCGCCCTCGCCCGGCTTGGGCGACACATAGTCCGCCTCGCTGGTGGCGCGGATATGGTCGATGCCCCAATCCTCGCGCATCAACGCGGCTTTGGGGTCGTCGTCGTAGCGGATGATGTCGATCACACGATCCAGGTTCAGGAAAGCGACGATAAAGCCTTCCAACACCTCCAACCGGTGGTCGATCTTCGCCATACGGTGACGCGAACGGCGCAGCAGCACCTCTTGCCGGTGATCAAGGAAAGCGCGCAGCACTTCCTTCATCGAGCAGACCTTGGGCGTCACCCCGTCGATCAGCACGTTCATGTTCAGGCTGAATCGAACCTCAAGGTCCGAGCTGCGGTAGAGCATGCCCATCAAAACCTCAGGGTCCACGTTCTTGGAGCGCGGTTCGAGAATCAGGCGGATGTCATCTGCGGATTCGTCGCGTACGTCGGCAAGGATCGGGATTTTCTTGGTCTGGATCAGTTCCGCGATCTTTTCGATCAGTTTGGATTTCTGAACTTGATAAGGGATCTCGGTGACAATGATCTGCCACTGGCCGCGGCCCAGATCTTCGACCTCGTATTTGCACCGCAGACGGAAAGATCCACGCCCGGTTCGATAAGCCTGCGCAATATTCTCTGGGGGCTCGACGATAATGCCACCGGTCGGGAAGTCCGGACCCGGCACATAGTTCAGCAACGTATCATCGCGGGCATCCGGCACCTTGATCAGATGCAAACAGGCATCACACAGCTCGGCAATATTGTGCGGCGGGATGTTCGTTGCCATGCCCACCGCGATCCCGCTGGACCCATTGGCCAGCAGGTTCGGAAACTGCGCCGGCAGTACGACCGGCTCGGACAGCGTGCCATCATAGTTGTCGCGGAAATCGACGGCGTCTTCGTTCAGCCCCTCAAGCAACGCCTCGGCCACGATGGTCATCCGCGCCTCTGTGTAACGTGAGGCCGCCGGGTTATCACCGTCGATGTTGCCAAAGTTGCCCTGCCCGTCGACCAGCGGGTAGCGAACGTTGAAATCCTGCGCCAGACGCGCCATCGCGTCGTAGATCGCGGCGTCGCCATGCGGGTGATAGTTACCCATCACGTCGCCGGAAATCTTCGCGGATTTACGGAACCCGCCCGTTGCGCTGAGTCGAAGCTCGCGCATCGCATAGAGGATTCGCCTGTGCACAGGCTTCAGCCCATCGCGCGCATCAGGCAATGCCCGGTGCATGATGGTGGACAGCGCATAGGTCAGATAGCGTTCGCCAATCGCGCGGCGCAGCGGTTCAGCTATCTCGCCCCCATTGTCGGGGGCCTCCATATTGGGGTCGTCGATCGTATCGTTCATATATGATGTGATACGCCGCAAGCGCGCGCTGGTAAAGCAATCAGCTTAGATTTTGCTGGGGACAAGTCGCGCTTTTTGCAACAGGGGGAGACAAGTCCCGGAATTCCCCCGGTTTTCGACTCGGACCGAGAAATATGGTAGGCTGTCTTCATTAGACTGCTGCCAAAGACTGCTGCCAAAGACTGCTGCCAATTTCTTGTACCTGACGATTGACTTGGGGGATGCGCCATGACGCGCCTTATTATTTTGACTTTCACCGCACTTGGCTGGTGTTTTTACGTTATGAGCGGCGGACCAGATTTCGAACCGCGCGGCTTGCGGAGCGATCAACCCGTGCGCGTTGCTTCTGTACCCCAACCTGCGGAGGTAGCACCCACCCGGGTAGAAGAACTTGTGACCAGTGTGGCCGTACGGGCTCCGACCGTGCGTGCTCAACCTCAACTTGAACCCGAAGAGATCGTGCAAATCGTGGCCGAACCAGCCAGCCTTCAGTCTCTGTCCGGCATCTCGGTGTTCGATGATCAGAGCGCAAACATCACGCTTGCTTCGCTGGAAGACGGCGTGGCGGGATTGCGTCAGACCGATGATGCGCCCCTGCCGGAAACATCAGAGGCCGCGGCGATTCCCGAACCTGAAAAAGACATCCGCGAAATCTCGGGAACGCGGGTGAACATGCGCGATGGGCCTGGCACCATATACCCAATTGTCGGCAAAGCGGCCATCGGACAAAAGGTCGAAGTACTGAGCGATTCCGGAACCGGCTGGCTGCGCCTGCGCGTGTTGCCCGCGCAACAGGTCGGTTGGATTTCCGCCTCACTGGTTCGAAAAATTCAAAACTGACGCTGCACCGTCATTGTCCTGACCCACACCTCGCAATAGCTTTGGCCTGAATTGAAGGTCAGGAAGATCATGCAGAAAACCATTCTTATCACCGGCTGCTCATCCGGCATCGGTCTGGACGCGGCACACGGTATGCGTGCACGCGGTTGGCGTGTCTTTGCATCCTGCCGCCAGCAGCGTGATTGCGACCGGCTGCGCGCGCAAGGCTTTGAAAGCCCGCGCATAGACTATACCGACGCCGCAAGTATCGCCTCGGGCCTGACCGAAGTGCTTGAGGCCACCGGAGGCACGCTGGATGCGCTGTTCAACAACGGAGCGCACGGCTTGCCCGGCGCAGTTGAAGATCTGCCGACCGAAGGGCTCCGCGTGATATTCGAGGCCAACTTCTTTGGTTGGCATGAACTGACACGGCTGGTGATTCCAGTTATGCGCGCGCAAGGACATGGGCGAATCGTTCAGAATTCGTCGGTTCTGGGCCTGGTGGCCTTCCCATGGCGCGGCGCATATGTCGCCACAAAGTATGCCATTGAAGGTCTTACCGACACGCTGCGTCTGGAACTTACCGGGACGAATATCAAGGCCATCCTGATCGAACCCGGCCCAATCACGTCGAAAATCCGCGAGAATTCGATCCCTTTCTTCGAGCGTTTCATCAACTGGGAGAACTCGGCTCTGCGCGAAAAATACGAGGCTTCGCTGTTGAAAAGACTGTACGAATCCTCAGGCCCGGACCGGTTCGAACTGCCTGCATCAGCGGTGACCGACAAGCTGGCCCATGCGGTTGAATCAAAAAGGCCGCGCGCGCGCTACTATGTCACTACGCCAACCTATATCGCCGGATATCTGCGCCGCCTTTTGCCCACCCGCACCATCGACCGCATTCTGTCGGACGTCTGAGGCGAAATTACCCGTTCGCTTTTCATGTACATGAGGCTAGATGATAGCCAAACGAAACAAGAAACGCGGACGGTGTGCTTATGGACCTTTTGATGGTCATTTTGCTGTTGGCCATGGCGGCGGTCGTCGTCGTGCTGGCGATCGGCATCTCCAATTTCGGCAAAAGCGGCAAAGCTGCTGCGATGAAAAGCAACAAGATGATGCGCCTTCGCATCCTGTTCCAGTTCATTGCTGTGGTGCTGATCGTGCTCTACGTCTACCTGCGCGGACAAGGAGCTCAATAAATGGTCGTTCTGAACAAGATTTACACCCGCACCGGCGATGATGGAAAAACTGCGCTGGGCAACGGCGAAAGGGTCGCCAAGTATTCTGGTCGCGTGGCCGCGTATGGGACCGTTGACGAACTGAACGCTTTTGTTGGCGTTGCTCGGACCGAGGCGGAAGGCGACGTCGATGCCGCCCTGGCGCGCATTCAAAACGACCTGTTCGATCTGGGCGCAGATTTCTGTCGCCCCGACATGGAAAAAGACGCCGAGGCGGACTACCCGCCCCTACGCATCGTTGCATCTCAGATTGATCGGTTGGAAGGCGAGATTGACGTGATGAACGAAACGCTAGAGCCGCTGCGCAGCTTCATTTTGCCCGGCGGGTCGCGTCTGGCAGCGAATCTGCATGTCTGCAGAACCGTATCCCGCCGCGCCGAACGCCTTGCGGTCGAATTGACCAACATGGAGCCCGTGAACGCAGTCGCGGTGAAATACCTCAATCGTCTGAGTGACTGGTTTTTTGTTGCCGCCCGCTGCGCCAACGAAAACGGAACTGCGGACGTTTTGTGGGTTCCGGGCGCAAACCGCTGAAGTTGGCGCGGGATCCGGCGAACCCTGCAGCGACCAACAAAGCAAAACCCCAGCCAAACGGGTGGGGCCCAAAGCTCTGGCACCGGCCACCAAAGCAATAAAATTTCACGCCGTTGCGTCAAAATACATGAAACGCGACGTCTCAAGTTCATGACGTGACGATTTTGCCCTGTTGCAGCGTGAACTGAGACGCTATTCAGTCCCCCGAGAGCATTGGTGGAGTCGCTTCGCGGCTTACCGTTTTTTGTGAGGAGCAAGCGCAAAATGAAGGTACTCGTGCCTGTCAAACGCGTGATTGACTATAATGTGAAAGTTCGCGTGAAAGCGGACGGTAGCGGTGTTGATCTCGCCAATGTCAAAATGTCGATGAACCCGTTCGACGAAATCGCTGTGGAAGAAGCGATTCGCCTGAAAGAAGCAGGCAAGGCTGACGAAATCGTTGCGGTTTCGATTGGCGTCAAGCAATCGCAGGAAACCCTGCGCACCGCACTGGCCATGGGCGCTGACCGCGCCATTCTGGTTGTTGCCGCCGATGACGTCCATCAAGACATCGAACCGCTGGCCGTTGCCAAGATCCTGGCCAAAGTGGTCGAGGAAGAGCAACCCGGCATCGTTTTGGCTGGTAAGCAAGCGATCGACAACGACATGAACGCTACCGGTCAGATGCTGTCGGCCCTGCTGGGCTGGTCGCAAGGCACCTTCGCGTCCGAGCTGGACATCGAAGGCGACAGCGCCAAGATCACCCGTGAAGTAGACGGCGGCCTGCAGACCATCAGCGTCAAGATGCCGACCATCGTCACTGTTGACCTGCGCTTGAACGAGCCGCGCTATGCGTCTCTGCCGAACATCATGAAGGCGAAGAAAAAGCCGCTGGACGAGAAAACCGCCGCCGATTACGGCGTCGACGTCACACCGCGTTTGGAAGTTGTCAAAACCGAAGAGCCGCCGGCACGTGCTGCTGGTATCGTCGTCGGCTCGGTTGATGAGCTGGTCGAGAAACTCAAAGAAGCGGGGGCTGTGTAATGGCTGTTCTTCTTCTCGCAGAAGTCAACAACGGCGAACTGGCGATGGATGCCACCGCCAAAGCTGTCACGGCCGCAAAGGCACTGGGTGACATCACCGTTTTGGCCGCGGGCGGTTCTGCCGCTGCTGCCGGTGAAGCCGCCGCCAAGATCGACGGTGTGTCCAAGGTACTGGTTGCCGAAGACGCGTCGCTGGGTCACCGCCTGGCTGAATCGACCGCGGCGCTGATCGTGGGTCTGGCTGATGGCTATGAGCACATCGTTGCCCCAGCGACCACCGACGCCAAGAACGTGATGCCGCGCGTTGCAGCCCTGCTGGACGCGATGGTGATCTCGGATGCATCCGGCGTGGTTGACGGCTCGACTTTTGAGCGTCCGATCTATGCGGGCAACGCGATCCAGACCGTGAAGTCACACGATGCCAAGAAAGTCGTCACCTTCCGTACCGCGTCCTTTGACGCGGCTGGCGAAGGCGGCTCGGCTGCGGTTGAGACCATCTCGGTTGGTGACAACCCAGGTCTGTCGTCATGGGTCGAGGACAAGGTTGCCGCGAGCGACCGTCCGGAACTGACCTCGGCTGGCGTTGTTGTCTCGGGCGGCCGTGGTGTCGGCTCGGAAGAGGACTTCAAACTGATCGAAGGTCTGGCTGACAAGCTGGGCGCCGCTGTTGGCGCATCGCGCGCCGCCGTGGATTCGGGCTATGCACCGAACGACTGGCAGGTCGGTCAGACCGGTAAGGTTGTTGCACCCGACCTGTATGTCGCGATCGGCATTTCGGGCGCGATTCAGCACCTGGCTGGTATGAAAGACTCGAAAGTCATCGTTGCGATCAACAAGGACGAAGAAGCGCCGATCTTCCAGGTTGCGGATTTCGGACTGGTTGCAGACCTGTTCCAGGCCGTACCCGAACTGACCGAGAAACTCGGCTAACCGCTGGCTTAGCTTTTTCATCGCGAAATTTGGAAAGGCCCGCTAATTGGCGGGCCTTTTTTTATTAATGCAGATTGCGTATTGGTCCCATCAAAGCTGCCGCAATCGCCCGATGGGCAGCTGGGCCAATCATGTGCTCTGCCATTGGCTGTTGCAGTGTACCGAACAACATGTCCTCAATCTCGTCAGACTGGCCGCACACATGGGTTTTGACGTCGGCGATATCCGTGCAGGATTTGCCAACGACCTGGATCATCTGATCCGTTACGTCGACATCGGCGAAGTCAATGTGATGCGCGCCCTGCTCTCCTCGAAGGACCTGCAGCCGCAAGAGGATCACCGGGGTTTCGAGGCCTTGCAAAAATTCACCAATCTTCCGAACCCAGTTTCGGCGCAGTTCGTCCAGAACAACTTCGATGCGCGCGTCGCGAACCTTTTGCAGGCAGGTCATCAGATGGCGCACGAAATGAAACTCGGTGAAGTCGATTTCGGGATACAGGCTGATCAAGTCCTTGGTTGGCGCCAAAAACCGGTCGTTGCGCCTGGAATGAACGCGATAAAAACGATTGGACTGCCCAAGAAGCCCTGGCGCCTGCATGACGCACAGATCTGCGCCCCTTAGCAAATTGCACAACCCCATGTCATCACACAACGCGTCAACGCCGCTGAACAGGCATCCAAAGTTCAGAACGCGTCTTTCAAGCCGGTCTTCGAGAATAGCTGAGAATGGCCGGTCGACGAATCGCCCAAATGTCTCATCCCCGCCAACGCAAGCTGCGTAGGGTTGATCCAGAACACGCCGAGCACCGCGAAACCACAGCCGCGATCCGTCATATTGGCATACCTCATGCCCGGGTCCCCCCGAGCCTGTTTGATGATAGCTCATATCACTCACCCATTTTTCACCCGGTTGCCATCTTGCAGCCGCAAGTCTTGAGAAAATCCTAATGTGCGCATTTGAAGCAAAATCGAACGGTCGGATCCCCTTGCCGCCCGCCCCGATCTGTCGATACTGTCGCCGTATCCCGAGACACAAAGGCACCTGAACATGGATGTAAAATCGGTCGGAGTGATTGGCGCAGGTCAGATGGGCAATGGCATTGCTCATGTTCTGGCGCTGGCGGAGTATGACGTTCTGCTGAACGATGTCTCGCAGGACGCGCTGGACAGCGCCGTAGCGACGATTGAAGGCAATCTGGTTCGACAGGCATCAAAAGGCAAAATCTCGGACGAAATGATGCAAGCCACGCTGAGCCGGATCAACACGACGTTGGAGCTGCCCCAGTTGGGTCAGACCGATCTGGTGATCGAAGCCGCAACCGAGCGGGAAGCAATCAAACAGGCGATTTTCGAGGACCTGCAGCCGCATCTTCTGCCCCATACGATTCTGACATCCAACACGTCCTCAATCTCGATTACCCGCCTGGCCAGCCGAACGGATCGGCCGGAACGCTTCATGGGGTTCCACTTTATGAATCCGGTGCCCGTGATGCAACTGGTCGAGCTGATCCGGGGGATTGCCACGGATGAAGAGACGTTCAAATCGTGTAAAGCGGTTGTGGACCGGCTTGGCAAAACCGCAGCTAGCGCGGAAGACTTCCCGGCCTTCATCGTGAATCGCATCCTGATGCCGATGATCAATGAGGCCGTATATACTCTCTACGAAGGGGTCGGCAGCGTGCAGTCGATTGATCAATCGATGCGGCTAGGCGCAAACCACCCAATGGGCCCGCTGGAACTGGCTGATTTCATTGGGTTGGACACATGTCTGGCGATTATGAACGTGTTGCACGACGGGTTGGCAGACACCAAGTATCGGCCCTGCCCACTGCTGACAAAATACGTCGAAGCCGGCTGGCTTGGCCGTAAGACCGAACGCGGGTTTTATGATTACAGAGGTGAAACACCGGTCCCAACGCGCTAAAGGGGCCCAGCCCCCTCGCCCGGGATATTATGAGCCAAATGAAGAGCGGATCAGGAATCGCGTGATTTACCAAGCGCCATTGTGCGTTTTCTGAGCCACGCCATGAAACCGCGCGGATCACTTTCCAGCAGCTTCATATCCTCGTCCGAAATCGGCTCGCCAATCACCGGAGATTGCGGCTTGTTGCAAGAGCGAACGATCTCATGCAACAGAAGCCCCTGTCGTAGGATCGGCGACAGCTTGTTGGCAATCTGATAGGCGCGTGAATTGCTGCCGGGGAAGAAAATCGGAACCACCTGCGCGCCGGATCGGCGGATCATCTTGGCGGTAAACACATTCCATTCCTGCTCTTGCGCAGGACCGAACCAGTCGTCCGAGGACATCACCACACCCGACGGGAACAGCGCAACCACGCCACCTTCCTTCAGGTGTTCCATCGCCTTGCCACGCATCTCAAGCATTTTGGCTTGCGCTTCGGGGTCGTGTGGAAAAGGAACCGGGATCATGAACGAGGTCGCGGCCTCATCCAGTCCAGTCAGGACCGAGCGGGTCAGGATGCGGTAGTCATTGCGAACCTGCCCGATCAATTCGGCCAGTATCATGCCGTCGACCATGCCATGCGGGTGATTGGCCACGACGATCACAGGCCCTTCTTTCGGGATATTTGCATATTGGTCCTGCGGCGTGGTCAAGTTGATTCCCATGACCTCAAGCGCACCGCCCCAGAACCTTTGACCACGATAGTATTCGTTCTTTTTTTCGAACTTATTGACCATCCGCAGAATGGTTAGCTTACCCGTACACCATTCGATGGCGCGGATAGCTGTAGACGTCCAAGCATCGTCGAAGGAATTCGCATAGGTCAGGGTTCTACGATCATAGATTTCGCCCTGATCTTCCGTCCCGTCCACCACCGGGCCTGTCTTGGTCTCGTGCGTCGTTTGCGCCAATTCCTGGTTTTCCCGTTCTTCGTATCGCGACTGGCAGGATTAGAACCCTTCCCCGAACTTTCCGTTCACAAGGGTTTCCAATGCATCCGCCAACGCCTCAGCATCCGGTCCGGACGTCTCGACGTCAATAGTCGTTCCGCGAGACGCTGCCAACATCAAAAGACCCATGATGCTGTCCCCTGATGCAGAAAGTCCGTCTTTGGACACCTCTGCCTGCGCGTCAAACCCCTCAACTACTTCGACCAGCTTAGCCGAGGCGCGGGCGTGCAGGCCTTTTTCATTGATTATTTTCAAGCTTCGGTTGGTCATTCTTAATCAATCCGGTCTTAATCTAACGTCACGTTTTGGGCATTGATATATTTGCGTCCAGCCTCCATCGCCCGCCGGACCGCATCCCCGATCGGCAGGTGGCGACTTTTGGCCAATTTAATCAGCATAGGCAGATTTGCACCGTAAAGAATACGCCGGTCCTGCGGCGCACAGGCCTTCAGACTTAGATTCGACGGGCTGCCGCCGAATAGATCCGTGACGACAACCACACCGTCGCCGACATCGACACCGTCAGCGGCGGTGCAGATTTCTGACTGCTTGGCTTCCCGGTCGTGGTCAGCCTCAATAGAGATTGCGGCCAGGCCCGGTTGATTTCCGACAACATGCTGCATTGCGGCCAGATATTCCTGAGCCAGCCCGCCATGTGCTACGAGTACGATCCCGATCAATCCAGCCTCTCATTCAACGATCGACGTTCCATTTCGCGGTGCCTAATTGCCACTTGCTGCCCTTCCTGTGCAAGGGCCTTTGCGACCGCTTCTGCAGTTGCGACCGATCTGTGTTGCCCTCCGGTACACCCGAAGGCCACCGAGAGATGCGCTTTGCCTTCGGCGCGGTAGGCTGGAAGTAACAATTTCAGCAGATCGACAACACGGTCAAAAAACGGCGCGTAATTCGCGTCAGACTGTACATAGTGCGCCACGTTCTGGTTTCGACCATCTTCGGCTCGCAATTCCGGACGCCAGTAGGGATTCGCCAGAAACCTGCAATCAAAAACCATGTCCAATCCGTGCGGCAAACCGCGTTTGTACGAAAAAGATTCGATGGATACCGCCAGATGTCGACCGCCTTCCGGAGCGAACCAATGCTCGACCTCCTTGCGAAGCTGGTGAACGTTAATCTGGCTGGTGTCGATCAGAATGTCCGCAATTTCTCTGATCGGGGCCAACAGCCCCTTTTCCTGCAATACACCGGCTTCAGGGCCTGCATCGGCCGCAACCGGATGGCGCCTTCGGGTTTCCGAAAACCGCCGCAACAGCACTTCGTTTCGGCAATCCAAATAGAGAACCGTCAGCTCGACTTGTTCGGTCCGCCGCAGCCGCATAATAAGATCAATGAACCCGATGGTCGAGAAATCGCGATTTCGTGCATCGATGCCCAACGCCATTGGCCGATCGTTCTCCGGACCGTCCAACAAACGCATCAAAAGGCCCATCGGCAAATTGTCGATGGCTTCGAACCCCAAGTCTTCAAGCACACGGATCGCCGTTGTCCGCCCAGCACCCGAAGGGCCGGTGATCAGAACGATCCGCCGCTGTTGTTTCATTTGCTGGGCCATTCCGGGTTCACGCGCCCCATTTTAATCAGTTGCATCAATGCCGAAGCCAAGTTGGGGACGCCGCGCCCGCGAAGCAAGGGCACAGTTTGCCCAAGGGCTCGGATCGAGATCGGATCTGGCAAACGTGCTTCTTCCCGCTGGTCCAGATCCACCACATAGCGCAGGCCCACTGGTCCTACGGGTGGCGCGCGCAACAATCCGATACCGCGGGCCTCAATAAAGCCGCGGATATTTGGGGCCGCATCAGCAGTCACTTCACCGCCGTTATTGCGTAAAGCCACGCGGTCATCACCGACAAGTTCGGCACCCAGCGCCATCATCTGCAAGACCAGCGCGGATTTTCCCGCTCCTGACGCGCCAACAACCAGCAGACCGCGCCCGCCAACAGCCACGCAGCTGGCGTGAAGTGTGGCACTGTCCTGTTTTTCCAAATCATAGATTGACAGGGCACTCATGATTTACACGGGCAAGCCGACTACAAAGCGCGCGCCTAGCGGGTCCGAGGTAATATCGGCATCGGTAGGCCGGATGTTTTCGGCCCAGATCACACCACCATGTGCTTCGACAATCTGCTTGGAGATTGCCAGCCCCAGGCCCGAGTTATTTCCGAAGTGCTCGGCGGGACGCTCGGAATAAAATCTTTTGAAGACCTTGGTCAGGGCCTGCTCCGGAATGCCGGGGCCGGTGTCTTCGACCACGACCAGCACCCTGTTTTCGCGCCGCCGGACCCAGACGCGGATCGCATCGCTTTCCCCGCAGAACGAGGTGGCATTGGTGATCAGGTTGACAAAGACCTGCGCCAGTCGCGCCTCCAGCCCGTTGATTATGATCGGATTGGATGGCAGGTCGGATATATAGTCGATGCCCTTTGCCCGCGCATCTTCACCCAGATGCTGGCTAATATTGCCAACCAGCTTCACCAGATCAAATGGCAGTTCTTCTTCCTTGACTAGTTCGGCATCCAGACGGGACGCGTTCGAGATATCGCTGACCAGACGGTCCAGACGCCGAACGTCATGTTCGATCACACCCATCAGTTTTTCACGTTGGTCATCGCGTTTGACCATTCGTAACGTTCCCACAGCAGATTGAAGGCTGGCCAGAGGGTTCTTGATTTCATGCGCGACATCAGCAGCGAACTGTTCGTTCGCATCAATTCGGTTGTACAGTGCTGTCACCATGCCCCTCAGCGCGCGACTGAGCAGACCGATTTCATCCGGACGTGCGGTCAGGTCAGGGATACGGATGCGGCCAGGGTTGACGCCGGCGCCCCGGTCCTTGCCCAGCTCGGCGGCTGCCGCAAGATCCGCCAACGGGTTTGCGATGGTTGAGGCGAGAACAAGGCTCAGTCCGATCGAAACAAGAAGCGCGACAACAAACATCTGAAGGATGCGCTCCTGCTCGCGACGGGCGAGGGCGTCAATCTCTCCGGATGGACCGGCCATGGCAACGGCCCCCACGGCGACGCCATCCTGCAAGATCGGGGCGGCTGCCACGATGACCGTTTCGCCAAAGTCATCCTTGACGGCCTGCACCTGCATCTGCCCCTGCAGCGCGCCGGGCACTATGGTCTGAACCCGTTGCGCCAGCGTAGGCGCTTCGCTGGGTTCTGTGGAGGTGAACACGCGCGACAAACCCGTCCACACGGCGTTCAAGGCGTCGCTGATCAACGTACTGCCGGTTTGCACCTCAGACTCGGACGCCAACAGCGCCTGCTCGGATGCGGCGCCACGCGCCCATCCAATCAGAGTTCCCCGTTCGTCATAGACAAAGACTTCGCCCCCTTGGGGCAGTGTGAGGCCCTCCAGCGTGTCCTTTACGTCCAGTGTGCCGGCATCCTGCGACAGGCCGGATGCTGTCTGGCGCAGCTGTGCTTCGAACACGTTGCTGACCAGTTGCGCATCCCCGATCAGATTGCGCGCGGTCTGCTGAACCTGCTCATCACGGGAATCGTCCAGATACAGCAACCCGGTGACAAGGATCACCAAGGCGATCAGGTTGAGCGTGATGATTTTGCGCGCAAGCGGCGAGCCGCGCATTGCAAACAGGCCGCGATGGCGGCGCGCATGCCGAAGTTCGGCTGACTCAGGATCCTGTGGGATGACCCAATCATCCCCTAGAACGACATCACCGTCCCGCAATTCGCTGGCTTGTTCTGTATCCCGCACGAGACCCGGTTACCCCTAGTATTTGGCCACGCCTATTCTTCGTTGTACCTGTACCCAATTCCGTACAGTGTTTCGATCGCCGAAAACTCGGAATCTGCGGCGCGCATTTTCTTGCGCAGTCGCTTAATGTGACTGTCGATCGTACGATCGTCCACATAGACCTGATCGTCATAGGCAACATCCATCAGCTGATCGCGGCTTTTGACAAAGCCCGGTCGCTGGGCCAGCGCTTGCAACAGCAGGAACTCGGTCACGGTCAAAGAAACGTCCGAGCCCTTCCAGCTGACCGCGTGGCGCAGAGGATCCATCCGCAGATCGCCGCGCTCCATAACCTTGGCGTCACCTGTGTTGGCGGTTGTCACATCGCCAGTTGTCGCCTCTTGCCGGCGCAGCAGCGCGCGGATGCGTTCAACCAATAGACGCTGAGAAAAAGGTTTCTTGACGTAATCGTCCGCGCCCATGCGCAGGCCGAGAACCTCGTCAATTTCGTCATCCTTGGATGTAAGGAAAATCACCGGCATCTGGGTTTTCTGCCGCAGCCGCTGCAACAGGTCCATCCCGTCCATCCGCGGCATCTTTATGTCCAGAACAGCCATATCGGGCAGTTTTTTGTTGAAAGCGTCCAGCGCTGCCTGCCCATCATTATAAGTCTCAACCTCGAACCCTTCGGCTTCGAGCGTCATGGATACGGACGTCAGAATATTTCTGTCGTCGTCCACCAATGCAATCTTCGACATCGGGTTAACCCCTATTCCTGCTCACTCACGCAATATTTCGCTTATTAGTAGGGCATCTTTGTCGTTTTTATGGCCGCGAATCAATCCGTATCTGCGAATCGTGCGATTGTTGTCACACAGATGCGGCAAAAAAGCCGTTAATACGCGCGTAAAAGCGCCTTGTTTTCTGGCGGGAAATTAGTGGTGGCGCTAAACTTTGACTTGGTTGCGCTAACTGCGCCAAACCGTCCTGTTCATGCCCCAAACGACCATGTTAAGACCCGCGCATCCGCCGGTTTTTCCCGGTATACTGCCCCAAGAGCGCTCCCGGCCCAACTGCCGGCGCGCCGCCACAGGAGAAGAAACGCATGACATCTGGACGGGTTAACCCGCAATTCCGCCTCGAAGATCAGGGCATCGAGGGTCTGGGCAATGTCTATTACAACTTCATGGAACCGGCGCTGATCGAAGAGGCGCTGAAGCGCGGCGAAGGCACTCTTGGTAATGGCGGAGCCTTTCTGGTTACCACCGGCAAATTCACCGGCCGTTCGCCCAAGGACAAACACGTCGTCAAAACCGACAGTGTTGCCGATACCATCTGGTGGGAAAACAACGCCGCGATGACCCCCGAGGGTTTTGACGCGCTGTATACCGATATGCTCGAGCATATGAAGGGCCGTGATTATTTCGTGCAGGATCTCGTCGGCGGCGCCGATCCCGCCTATTCGATCAATGTGCGCATGGTCACCGAACTGGCATGGCACAACCTGTTCATCCGCCACTTGCTGCGCCGTCCGGATCGCGAAGATCTGGAAGAGTTCATTGCAGATTTCACCGTCATCAACTGCCCTAGCTTTCTGGCCGACCCGGCCAAGCATGGCTGCCACAGCGAGACCGTGATTGCGCTGAACTTCGACCGCAAGATGATCCTGATCGGCGGTACGGAATACGCGGGCGAGAACAAGAAATCGGTTTTCACCCTGCTGAACTACATGCTGCCTGAAAAAGGCGTGATGCCGATGCATTGTTCGGCCAATCACGCCGTTGGCAACCCGGTCGACACCGCCGTGTTCTTTGGCCTGTCCGGCACCGGCAAGACCACCCTGTCTGCAGACCCTGCCCGCACGTTGATCGGCGATGACGAACATGGCTGGTCGGATCGCGGCACCTTCAACTTCGAAGGCGGTTGCTATGCCAAGACCATCAATCTGAATGCTGAAGCCGAGCCGGAAATCTATGCGACAACCAGCAAATTCGGCACTGTGATCGAGAACATGGTCTTTGACCCCGAAACCAAGGAACTGGATTTCGAGGATGACTCTCTGACCGCGAACATGCGCTGCGCCTATCCGCTTGAGTATATCTCGAACGCCTCGAGCAGCGCGCTGGGTGGGCACCCCAAGAACATCATCATGCTGACCTGTGACGCATTTGGTGTACTCCCTCCGATCGCACGGCTGACCCCGGCGCAGGCGATGTACCACTTCCTTTCGGGCTTCACTTCGAAAGTGGCGGGAACAGAGCGGGGCGTCACCGAGCCTCAGCCCACCTTCTCAACCTGCTTTGGCGCGCCCTTCATGCCGCGTCGCCCGGAAGAGTATGGCAACCTGTTGCGCGACAAGATCGCCCAGCATGGGGCGACCTGCTGGCTGGTAAACACCGGCTGGACTGGTGGTGCCTATGGTGTTGGCAGCCGTATGCCGATCCGCGCGACCCGCGCGTTACTGACAGCTGCCTTGGAAGGATCGCTGCGCGACGCCGAGTTCCGCAAAGACGCCAATTTCGGCTTTGACGTCCCGGTATCCGTGCCTGGCGTGGCCGAGGTTCTGCTGGATCCGCGCCGCACTTGGGATGACCAGGCCGCATTCGACAAGCAGGCTGAAAAACTGGTGCAGATGTTTGCCGAGAACTTCGAGCAGTATCTGCCCTTTATTGACGATGACATCAAAGCCGTCGCAATCGGTTGATATCAAAGGGGGCGGTTTGCGCCCCCTTCCTCTTCCCACAGACGAGTAACTTCGCGGTAATCTTCTTGTGGTTGTATAATGCACCTTGCATATACAAATTCATTGCCCGCTGCAGCAGATTGCAGTACTCCACTGTGTCATTATGACGTAAAAGCCCGGCGCTTTCGCACCGGGCAGGAAGTAAAAAGACCTTGGGGACACTCAATGAGCGCGCACTCACATTCGCGATTTGAGCAACCTAATCAGATATCTAGTGTAATCCATCGGGGATGGGTGTCAACATGAGACGTGCTGAAAAAATTCAGTTTCGGCGAGTTTCTAACTTTCGCTTTAGCGCGAAAGGCGACAGGGAAAACGACAGGTAAACAAATGACGGAAATCTCGAAACTGACCGAACTTCGCAAATTGATGCAGAGTATGGAACGGACGCTTGGGCTGGAACAACTCTCTCCGGTTGAGCGTGACATTTACTACGCGGCTGAAGAATTGTCGAAAGCCGATCAGGAAGTCCGTACGTTCGGTTTGATCGAGCATACCCTTGTTCAAAGCGTCTCGCGCCCGACGTTTTTCCGTGCGCTGAAATCGCTGGTCCAAAAAGGCTATCTGTCTCAAAGCGGCAACGCCAACCGGGGGCGGTATATCGTACATGCGCCCAGGTGACACCGCCAACCTGCGTGTTGATGGCTAATCATCGTGCGCAGATGGGCCTCTGACACTTTCTTCGCCTCACTGGCTTACATAGTTGCATCATTCCTCACCTTTGAGGTCTTGATGCCGCTGCAAAACGTGTTCTTTCCGGAATATCCAAGCCGGGCCAGCCTGCTGTTCCTACCTCACGGGGTTCGGGTCCTGGCGGCGTGGCTGTTAGGGTGGCGTGCGATTTTCGCATTGTTGCCGGGCGTCTTTGCAGTCTTTGCATTCCTGGGGGGTGCGGATGTCTTTTTACCAAGCCGCATGTTGGCAATTGTCATCGCGGTCACAACGGTTCCCACCGTGTTCTACCTGCTCAAATGGGCAGGTTGGGACTTATTTCCCAGACCTGATCGCAAACCCTGCTGGCTGTGCGTCATGGGTGTCGGCGTGATCACGTCGTTCCTGGCATCCGCCATGACAAACATGAGCTTTGGCAGCGCAGGGGTAGAGTATATCGCCTTTCTGATCGGCGATATCTCGGGGCTGTTTTTCCTGATGCTGGGGCTTTACTTCACGTTTCGGTTTATGGACCGCAGAACTTAACCCATCAGGCCGCGGCGCAGCAGGTTCAATCCTGCGGCCAACAGCACAACCAAAGTCACTTTGCGAAACAGCGCCTGATCGATTCTCGATTGCAACTGCATGCCCACCCACATCCCGATCACCGCCGGAGTGATCAGGGCAGCCGAAAACGGCGCGGTGTCGACCCGCAGGATACCTGATCCCATATGGGCGACCATCAAGGCTATTGCGCCCAGCCCATAGATGACCCCCTGCACCCGCATTTGCACGGCTTTCGGCGTGTTCAGGGCCGTCAGGTACGCCACAGTTGGCGGCCCCCAAATACCGGACATACCACCGACAAATCCTGCGACGGCCCCAATGAGAACCTCTACACGGGCCGATGGTTCTTTCAGCACCAGTTTCACACCCAGGACCTGAATCAAGGCAAAGAACGTGACAGGAACGCCTATCATCAACAGGAAGGTCGATGTCGGCACCAAAGTGACTAGCTTGGCTCCGGCCAGAAGGAACACCAAGCCCACGATTAAAAAGATGCGAAACTCCCTGACCGACGACACGGCCGCGGAAACACCCTGTCCCAAAGCCTGAAAGACATTAGTTACCAGTGTCGGAAGGATCAGACCCGCGATGGCCAGCTCGGGCGGTAGAAAGACACTCAACCCTGAAACCATAACCATCGGCATGGCAAAACCGACGATACCTTTGACCCACCCAGCCAGAAACGCAACGCTCAGAGCCAGCAGAAGATCCTGTGGAGGTAGTAAAGAAAACAATGTCATGGCCCCCTGATATCATTCCTGACGGGCGCTGCACTGCAAAAACGCTCGAGAAATATTAGAACTTTTTCGCAACGTAATACGTATTTTTGTTGCGCTGCACGTGCAGCATGATATGACCAGACGACACGAGAAAAGGACACGATTCATGGCCCATGACGGACAGGATATGACCCAGATGACGACACCTGCGATTTTGCCCGATCTTCTGACGCTGACCCGTGCGGCCGCACCCGCCGTTGAAACAGTGTTTGAGCGTGCGCGTGAGTCGGTGCGCGGTATGGTTTCCGCTGATGGCCGTGTATCCGGTGCCTTGATCGAAGCCAATCAAACTGCCGCCCATGGCTTGTCATGGCTGGCCACATATTCTCAGTCCCTAAAACAGATGCAACGCTGGGCCGAGGCGCTGGAGGCCGATGGCAAGTTCGGCGAGATCGAACAATTGCTGCACCAAATCGCCTTTGGCGAATACCTGCACCAGGTTGCGGGCGGCATTCCGATGAACCAGGGCGAAGTCGTGCGCCTGCAGGACATGGGTCTTGGCTGGGACGCGCTTTCCGGATTTCAGATCCCCGAAATTCAAACGCTGATGGCACAGGCCAATTCTCAGGCCGCCCGCACACGGCTGGTGGCTCTGATGGAAGATCAGGCCGGTGCCACTGTGTTCGGCGCCTCAGGCCTGGATGAAGAACTCGAGATGATCCGCGACCAGTTCCGCCGCTATGCGGTCGAAAAGGTCGAGCCCCACGCTCATGATTGGCACCTCAAAGACGAACTGATCCCGATGGAAGTCATCGAGGAACTGGCGGAAATGGGTGTTTTTGGCCTGACCATCCCCGAAGAATTTGGCGGCTTCGGCTTGTCCAAAGCCTCGATGTGCGTCGTGTCCGAGGAATTGTCGCGCGGTTATATCGGCGTGGGCTCTCTTGGTACACGCTCCGAGATCGCGGCCGAGCTGATCATCGCGGGCGGCACCGATGAACAAAAAGCCAACTGGTTGCCTAAACTGGCCAGCGCCGAAATTCTGCCGACAGCCGTTTTCACCGAACCAAACACTGGCTCGGATCTGGGCAGCCTGCGTGCACGTGCGGTCAAGAACGCGGACGGTGACTATGAGATCACCGGCAACAAAACCTGGATTACCCACGCGGCACGGACCCATGTGATGACGCTGCTGGCCCGGACCAACGCGGACACTACCGATCACCGCGGTCTGTCCATGTTCCTTGCGGAAAAGACGCCAGGCACAGACGAGACCCCGTTCCCTACCCCCGGCATGACCGGCGGTGAGATCGAAGTTCTGGGCTATCGCGGCATGAAGGAATACGAGCTGGGCTTTGACGGTTTCAAAGTCAAGGGCGAGAACCTGCTGGGCGGTGAAGAAGGCAAAGGCTTTAAACAGCTGATGGAAACCTTCGAAAGCGCACGCATTCAAACCGCTGCCCGCGCCATTGGTGTGGCCCAAAGCGCGCTGGATATCGCGATGCAATACGCGCAGGACCGCAAACAGTTCGGCAAGTCGCTGATCAACTTCCCCCGCGTGTCCGGCAAACTAGCCATGATGGCGGTCGAAATCATGATCGCACGTCAGCTGACATATTTCTCAGCCTGGGAAAAAGACCACGGTCAACGCTGCGACCTTGAGGCCGGCATGGCCAAGCTGCTTGGCGCTCGTGTGGCCTGGGCTGCGGCGGATAACGGTCTGCAAATCCATGGCGGCAACGGTTTTGCGCTGGAATACAAGATCAGCCGCGTTCTGTGTGACGCGCGCATTCTAAATATTTTTGAAGGGGCTGCCGAAATTCAGGCACAGGTTATTGCACGGCGTTTGCTGGGCTAACCGGAATTAGGCATCCCGTTTCCCCAACTAGACCCGGTCTTGTGCCGGGTCATTTTCTTTGTTCCGAACCCCAGTTTGAAATTCATGCCATCCGACCTGTGACCGGATAGAGACCTTTTCAGATCCTCGACCGAAAAAACTTCCCCCTTTGCTTTTTGTTGAAACCCCTTTAGGGCACGCTGCGACCCAGACCGGGCCCAAGGATGGTGATGACAGAATGACCCGACTATTTTTTGCGCTTTGGGCGACCGTTGCAGCCCTGATACTGGGCGGATGCGCCACAACCCAGCCTGTGGCGGGCTACACCGAGGTAGACGAGCTGGCACTGGCGATCGAAAACCTTGGACCCCAAGTCGATCCTGCCGAGGCACAAAAGGCCGCCACCATCGCCTACACCTATTCGCAGCAACTGAAGCGGGATTGGAACGTCACAGACCCGGCGATTATCCATAACGCCAAGGTCATCAACGGGTTCCGGGAAAAGGGATTGTGCAATGACTGGGCGCAGGCCATGACCCGCCGCCTGCAGCAGGAAAACTTCCGAACTTTGGACGTGCACTGGGCTACGTCGCCCCCAACCGCCTTTCGGATCATCCACCATTCTGCCGCTATCAGCGCCAAAGGAGACACGATGAAAGATGGCATCATCCTTGATCCATGGCGCAACAGCGGTGCACTGTTTTGGGATCAGGTAACTGACGACACCAGATACAATTGGCGGCCGCGCCTGGACGTTCGCGAAGAACTTATCAGCGGTGAGATCCCCTACTAGTCTGGCTTCGCCGGTTCCCTCGGCACCAGTAAGAAAGTAAGACACCCGAATGATGCGTCTGATCCTGACACTGCCTTTGATTGGCCTGTTTCAATGCGACAGGGACGAATCTGTTGCCGCCTACGGCGCCGCGGACCAGACTTGGGTGCTACAGGAAATCGACGGACAGCCTTTCGAGGCCATCGCCATGTTGCGGTTCCCCGAAGAGGGCAAGATCGCGGGTAACGCCCCTTGCAACAGCTATAGCGGCACCCTGAACGCGCCCTACCCCTGGTTCGAGATTATGGACCTGAACGCAACACGTGCGGCCTGTGCCGGGCTTGAGGCCGAAGGCTTCTATTTCGCTGCGCTGATTGCGATGACGCAGTCCGAAGTGTCAGGCGACTTGCTGATACTGCGCAATGATGACGGGCACGAAATGGTGTTCAAAGCCGCCGAGTGAACTGATCCACAAATCTTGCCCGCGCATCCGGCAAGGGGTTATGCCCCAGGGACGGGGCAAGATGGTGTTCCAGAAAGTTACCGGTGGTTTTCAACCCTGCGGCAATCTCAGCGTCCGGCGCTTGCCCCTCACCGCGCAAACAGGGTGGCAGGGGCAACAGCTTATCCGCCCATTCGCCAGCACCATCGGCGCTAACGGCTCGACCAGTCTTGGGGGAGACATAGACCAATCCATCCGCCGCCCCTGTCACAGCACAGGCCGACAGGTCCAGGCCAAAGCCCAGTTCTTCAAGCAACGCCAATTCCCAGCGCAGGTAAGCTAGCGGCCAGATTTCGTCCTGCCCCAGCAGATCCAACAACTGTTCGGTCTGTTTGTAGATCGCTGGATGCGGTTCACGCTCGGGCAGGCAAAAGGACAACAGCGCAACGGACGCGTTCAATCCTGCCAACGCCATCCGACCCGAAAATGCCGCTGCTGCACGTGAACGCAAAGGTTCAACCTGAAATGTGCCAAGGTGTTCTTCTAACCGCGCGCGCCATAAAACATCTATTTGCGCGCCGGGCTGCAGGATGGGGGCAATTTTGCGGCTGGTGCCACCGCGTACGACGCCTGCATGACGACCGTGGCCTTCGGTGAAGACCTCGATAATCGCCGCCGTTTCGCCATGCCGACGAGACGTCAGAAGGATGCCGTGATCGCGCCAGTCCAAGTCAGGCTCCTTTCGTCTCAGGCTCGCCCCCGGTTTGCAACAGATCGCAAGGCTGAAACATCCGCAAGTGGGCAGGCATCCAACTGGTCTTTGGAATTAGAACCGGGCCCTGAAGGCCACCCCTACCAAAGGCGCGGTTTCATAGTTTTGGCGGCTGAGTTCCGTGCCGTTCGCATCATCCAGTGTAAGACGCCCATCCAATTCAGCACCTGCGAAAACGTTCAGCGAAATGCCGGGATTGGGATTGTAGCCAAAGGAAACCACCACTGGAATACTTTTGTCCTCGCCTATCCCGTTTGGGGCCAGCCCTTCCTCGTCAAGCCGGAACCGAATGCGCTCAGAGCGAGCAGAAAGGCCGAGGGTCATCGTGTCATTCAGCGCATAGCTGAGTGTCAACCCCGGCCCCTGCGTTGCGCCAATCCCCGAGCCGGTATTCAGGTTCCAACGGTCATTGATATCCCAATCCACCAGAAGCGCCGGAAAAAAATCGATATCATCGTCTTCGAACTGCGAAAACGCTCCAAACGCAGGGCCGATGGTCAGGCTCTCGCTTAACTTCCAGGCAATACCAGCAAAGACACCATAAGTTCTGCCGTCCGCCGCATCAGCACCGCTCTGGTAATCCCAGCGGACCTGCGGTGACACGAAAACGCTTGCAGTATTGCCGGCACGAAATCGAACTGGAAAAGAGATTCTGATGTCGCGGATGTCCTCCCACGGTTGGTTATCCGCCTGACTAAAGTTGTAATCGAACCTGCCGATGCTTGCTGACAGCCCAACCGAGGTTCCACCATTCAGATTATACAAAGCGGTTGTTCGCAAAAACGCGCGGCTGGCCGAGAACTCCCCGCTTTCACTCAGGTCCGCGTTGCTTTGATAAGCGGTCAACCCATCGATTTGATAAACCCACCCCAACCTCTGCTGCGCAAAGGTGGGCGAAGTCACCATGCCCAAGACTAGGATCGTTGAACAGCAGGCCAAAGTGAAGGTTTTCATCTTTTTTCAACTCGATAGGGGCAAGGACACATTCTCAGATAGCATTCTGTCGGACACGATCAAATGATTGAAGGGAACTGAATTGTAGAGTGTGACAGCGAAGTCGAAGACAAACCCTGCGTGCTGGCTTTTGCTCACCACCGAAACGATGGCCGCCAGAAAAGACCTGAGATTGCGCTGTAACTCCCATCTATGGTCAATAAGTTACCAACCTCGTTTCCTTGACAACGCGGGGTTGCCACCCTTTATTTAACAGCACAGTTAAACAGGAGGTCACGATGCGAGGCATAACCATTACATATTCCTTCGATGGCAACGAAGCCAAATGGCAGGCCACCATCCGCACATTTATCGAGGCAATCAACGCCGACCCTGAGGCGGCTGGAAAATTCACCTATCAGGTTGCGGTCGCTGATGACGGAAAGTCCCGGGTTCACTGGGGCCGCTGGGACAGCGCCGAGACATTGGCTCATGTGCAATCGCAACCCTATTTTCAGGCCTTCGCACCCAAAGTAAAGCAATTCACCGGTGAAACATTGACCACCACCGGACACGATATCACGCTTAAAAGCATCGGCTGGTGACGCCTTGGCACCGGATCGTGGCGGCTGGTCAAAACGTTAAACCGGCGTGGATCAGGATGCCCAGAACCATCAGGACATTCAGCACCATCGAGATACCGTTGCCCACGTAAATAGGCAGCTTGCCGACCACCAGCCCGTAGGCGAACCATAAGAATGACAGCACAGCGCAGAGCGACCAAGACAGCAGAGACTGGCCGGTCGCATGTTGTGAATGCGTGAAGTACAGCTTGATCAACTGCGGCAGCGTGGCAAAAGGGCCGACAATGCCAATGAAGACCATGAAGCCTTCAAACCGATGCATCCAATGACCAAGTTCTGAATTTTCAAGCTTTTTCAGCGAGTGTTTCGGCCATACATACACCTATTATCTATTCAAACGGTGCGGCGATCCTCGCCGACAGAGTGCGGGTAAAATAGACGTTTTGGTCCGAGCGACCAAGACCCGTTGAACTGCGTGCTAGTCCAATCCCTCTTCGCCCAGCAGATGACGCCCTTGTCGGTCTTCAACCTCGATCACCCAAAGGTCAGGGTCAAAGCTGCGTTGCCGGGTGATGGCGTCGTCGACCTCTGTCTCGGCACCGGAGGAAAGCTCGACCCATTTGCGCTCACCGCTCATCAGATCAAAGCTGCGCTGAAATGCGGCCGCTTGCCCATCCAAGGTGTTTAGTTTGACCAACACCGCGCCCGCTGTGTCGTCGCCATGTGCCACGACAAAAGCAGGGATTTCCTGAAACCGTAACCGCGCCAAATAGGCGTGGACCCAAAAATCAGCCGTCAGGCGGGTCATGCGTTTCCGTCTTTGAAATCCAGACCCATTTCCGAGTAACGCTCGGATTCCTCGAGCCAGTTCGGGCGCACTTTGACCTGCAGGAACAGATGTATCTTGCGGTCCAGGAACTCTTCCAACTCGGCCCGCGCGGCTTGGCTGACCGCCTTGATCGTCTCGCCCTTTTTGCCCAGCACGATGCCTTTGTGACCGTCGCGCATGACATAGATGATCTGGTCAATCTTGGCAGAGCCGTCTTTGCGCTCTTCCCAGTTTTCGGTCTCGACCGTCAGCTGATAGGGCAACTCCTGATGCAGGCGCAGGGTCAGTTTCTCGCGCGTCATCTCAGCCGCGATCATGCGCAGGGGCAGATCGGCGATCTGATCTTCGGGATACAGCCACGGGCTTTCGGGCAATTCCGCAGCCAGCCATTTGCGCAGATCCTCAACGCCATAGCCCTTTTCGGCGGAAATCATAAAGGTTTCGGAAAACGGGTAGCGTGCGTTCAAGTCACTTGTCAGGGCCAGCAGCACCTCAGACTGGACCTTGTCGATCTTGTTGATCGCCAACGCAACCTTTCGGCCCTGCCCGATCTCTTCCAGACCTTCGAGGATACGCTCGACCCCTTCGGTGATGCCGCGATGCGCTTCGATCATCAGAACGACGACATCTGCATCCGCGGCTCCGCCCCAGGCCGCGGCAACCATGGCCCGATCCAAACGACGACGCGGTTTAAACAGGCCGGGTGTGTCTACAAAGACCAGCTGCGCATCGCCTTCCATTGCCACACCGCGAATGCGGGTACGGGTCGTCTGAACCTTATGCGTCACGATCGAAACCTTGGCCCCGACCATGCGGTTCAGCAGGGTGGATTTGCCTGCGTTGGGCTCTCCGATCAGGGCGATAAATCCGGCGCGTGTGGTCATGTGTCTGGCGTTCCTGGTTGCAAGTGCGCACCCCTATAGCAGAAAGGCCGCGCGGGCCAGAGGGATTTGTCGCATTGCGGTCATGCAAAATCGGTGGCACGCCTATTCCAAGCCGCGCCAAATCCAGCCAGGCAACCATCGGAAAAAGAGGCAAGACATGAAACGTCGCGAGTTTCTTTTGGGCAGCGGGGCCGCTGCCGGCGCGCTGGGTCTGGGCGGTTTCGGGTTGGCGCAGGGGACGCCGGAGTTAACCATTCAACCAGCAAGCTTTGCCCTGCGGGATACGTTGACGACCGGAATGGTCAGCCTGTCCCCTAACGCACCGCCGCCGGTATTGTATGGCAAACAAGGGGAAGTGATGCGGCTGCCGGTGCGCAATACGCTGTCGGAATACACGGCAATGCACTGGCACGGGATGCGGATCGCGAACAACATGGACGGCGTCCCTTACCTGACCCAAATGCCATTGGGTGAAGGTGAGGTCTTTAACTATGAATTCACTCCGCCCGATGCAGGCACCTACTGGTATCATCCACATTGCATGACGATGGAGCAGATGGCCCACGGTTTGACGGGCGTCATGGTGATTACAGAACCCCATGACCCCGGATTTGACAGCGAACAGGTGATCAACCTGCGCGATTTTCGGTTGGATGAAGATGGCGCGTTCCTGCCCGCCTATACCCAGCGCGGCGCCGCGCGGGCCGGGACCTTTGGCAATGTCCACACCGCCAACTGGGTGCAGGGTGCTGTCTACGATCATGCCGCAGGCAGTCTGGTGCGACTGCGAGTCGTAAATACGGACACAACGCGTATCTACAAACTGCATCTTGAGGGCGGCGATGCACGGATTATCGCGTGGGATGGCCATCCGCTTGAGATTAACATCCCGATGCCCAGCGCTGATGAGCCGCTTCTTGTCGGGCCCGGTCAGCGGGTGGATTTTGCGGTTGCAATGCCCGGCGACGAGGGGCGCAGCGTTGCGCTGATGGCAAAATTGCCCGGTCAGCCGCACAGACCTATGGCACAGCTGCGCGCAATCGGATCATCAGCGTCACGGGACCTGCAAGAGTTGCGCCCTCTGCCCGTCAACCCGGTCGCGAAACCCGATCTGACCAATTCCGAGCTGCACGAGTTTGTTTTTGGCTGGACCCCCGAAGGTGGTGAACCCAACAACGGGTTCTGCGGCTCGCTGGGGTATAACTTCTGGTCTATCAACCGCAAACCATGGCCCGGCGACGCGGCGCAGGGTGTTGGGCCTTTGGCAACGCTGGAAATGAGCAAAAGTTATGTCCTTCGGCTGCGAAATGAATCTCCTAACTTGCACCCGATCCACCTGCACGGGTTGGCTTTTGTGCCGATACGGTCGAACCTGCGCCAACTGCCGCCTCTGATGACCGACACGATGCTGTTGCTAAAAGACGAGGTTGCCGAGATCGCGCTGGTCGCTGATAACCCGGGCGACTGGGCGTTCCACTGTCATGTCATCGAGCACCAAAAGACCGGGCTGACTGGATTTATCCGGGTGGTCTGAGGGGCGTGCTAGACGCCCCCAGGCATTTCATGCGTTCTGGCGCTCAATCAAGCGCAAGACGGCAACCATGACGATCCCATAAAGAACATGCCCGATTAGTGCGACCCAAGTGATCGCCGAGAAGTTCAAGAAGGTCGGCAGACCGGACAAGGTCGTGATGCCACCCAAAGCAAAAACCCAGAGACCAAACCCGTAAATAGCCGAGGCCACAAACATATGAACGGGGCCAAGTACCTTAACCCAGACCGGTTTGAAGATCAGAAACCACCCCAGCGGATAGGCAATCAGGCCCACAAGATAGAAGTGCACGAAAAAGCCCAAAAACGCATTGCTGGGCAGGCCGAGACTGGACAACAGGCTCTGGGCCAGCCCTTCCGGTGAAAGATTGGCCCAGCCGATGCCGGGGCTGACAACCTGCCCCCAGAAATCGAAGGCGATCGTGGCGATAAAACCGGCGATGAACAAAAAGCCGATATTCACGGTAGTCAGTTTTGCGTTTTGCATGGAAATGCCTCAACTCATTGTATCCGTTTCGCCTTGCTCGCTTGTTCTTAGACATGCGCCAAAGCGGATGATGTTCAGATACGCCCGCGACCCGAGGTCTGCTATAGGCCTCAAGTTAGATTGAGAATTGTGACATGTTCGGGCTGTCGAGGGTTGCTATTTCAACTGATCCAGCAGCGCCCTTGCGGCGGCTTGTTCCGCCTGACGTTTCGACCCTGCCGTTGCCTGCGCTTCGGTTCCGTCCTGCAACCTAGCCGCAATCGTAAACACCGGTGCGTGGTCGGGACCGCTGCGTTTGACCTCGACGTAAGCCGGCGGTTTTTGCCCACGCGCCTGCGCCCATTCCTGCAGCGATGTTTTGGCGTCGCGCGCATCCGCTTCAACGTTGTGGACGCGATCCCCCCACAGTCGCAGGATGACGTCCCGGGCTGCCTCAAATCCGGCATCGCGATAGATCGCGGCGATCACAGCCTCCATCGCATCACCCAGCAAGGCCTGTTTGCGGCGCCCACCTGACAGCATCTCGGACCGGCCCAGTTTCAGCACCACACCAAGATCGATTTGCCGGGCCACATCAGCGCAGGCTTCTTTGCGGACCAACGCGTTGAACCGAGGGGCCAACTGCCCTTCGGATGCTTTTTTGTCGGCCTCCAGCAAGGCGGTTGCCATGACAAGGCCCAGAACCCGATCGCCCAGAAACTCCAACCGCTGATTATCAGGTCGTGTCGAGGACGAGACCGATCCATGGGTCAGTGCGCGCACCAGCAGTTCAGGGTTCGAAAATTCGTACCCCAGACGCTGCTGGAACGCCTTTATCTCGGCCGAAAGCTTCAATTGACCGCCTTAAAGAAGCGATCCCCGCGCCATGTCCAGAAGAACAGCATTGACCGGCCAGCGGATGAGAACAGGATGCGATCAGCCCGCCCGATCAGGTCTTCGTAAGGTACATAGCCAACGCCACCTGCGGATTGCGGCACGCGGCTATCGCTGGAGTTGTCGCGGTTGTCCCCCATGAAGAAGTAGTGCCCTTCGGGAACCGTATAGATGCCGGTATTGTCAGCGGCCTGGTTGCCGATGTTCAGCACTTCGTAGGACACACCGTTTGGCAGTGTTTCGATCATACGCGATTTTTCGCAGACACCGCCAAAGCCGACAGGACCGTTTTCGCAGCGTGGGCGTAAACCTTGCGAACCTTGTGGTTCGGCGACTTCGGTGAACACACCATCAGGTTCTTGTTGTACGGGCGCACCGTTCAGAATGATCTGACCGTCCCGCACCTGAATGCGGTCCCCGGGCAGACCAATCAGACGTTTGATATAGTCACGACCGCTGACCGGGTGGCGGAAAACAATGACGTCACCGCGTTCGGGGTCACCACCCCAGATACGGGTGTTTTCATCGCTTTGCATCCAGCCGCAGAGGTCTTCGGCGTCAACATTCAGGCCGACGCTTGGGATGATCAGGCTGGGGCAGGACGCGTAGGAATAACCGTAAGACATTTTGTTGACGAACAGGAAATCCCCGATCAACAAGGTGGGCTTCATCGAACCCGACGGAATCCAGAACGGCTGAAACAGGATCGTGCGGAAGACGCCCGCGATCAGCAGGGCATAGACGATGGTTTTGATCGTCTCCCAAACGGCGTTACCTGTTTTGGCTTCCTCGGCCATACTGCTCTCCGGTCGTTTATTCGTTGGGGTGCTACATGCGGGTCAGTTAAGGGCAAGTCAAGGCTGCGCGGGGCCATCGTGAAGCGGACGCGCCTCGATCACCACGAATGCCTGTGCCCAGGGGTGATCGTCGGTCAGGGTAACGTGGATGATGGCCTCATACCCTTTGGGCGTCATCTCTTTCAGCCGATCTGCCGCCCACCCGGTGACATGCATCACAGGCTGACCGGTGCGCAGATTGGTCACCGACATGTCCTTCCAGGCGATGCCCATAGCCAGACCGGTGCCCAGCGCCTTAGAGCATGCCTCTTTTGCGGCCCAGCGTTTGGCATAGGTTCCGGCGACATCAGCGCGTCGTTCGGCTTTGCTCTGTTCGATCTCAGTGAATACACGGTTGCGAAACCGGTCGCCAAACCGGTCCAGCGTGCCCTGAATTCGGTCGATATTTGCGAGGTCGGTGCCGATGCCGAGGATCATTGCGCGCTCCGTTCCTGAGCATCCAAATCAAACACCAAGATCCCTGCCGCTCCACCGGTGCACAGCTGAACCAGACGGGCACCCAGTTCCTGATGCTGAGGGTTCTCGGCATATTGGCGCAAGGCTGATGCGTTCTCAAAATCCAAAGTGAAGCCATATGCATAATCGGGAGACTTGGCTTCAAAGTCCCTGTTAGGACCACAGACAAATCCAGAGCAACCCGGCAACTTTTCTGCAACGTCCTTTAGCCTGGCCATCACATCCAAAAGCTGTGACGGATCATACCCGGCAGCAAGGTTCAGCATCACACAATGGCGGATCATCATTGCACCCCTTTTGTCACCCCAACCGAACTGTAAGTATCTTATAACTCGCCACCCCAAAGAACCCGGCAAAGGCGAAGTCGAACCAGCGACGGGCGCGGCTGTAGACGCACACCATACGCTCGGAAGAGAAGAGAAAGGCGTAGCCGATGAAGATCAGCAAAGATCCTGCATAAAGCATGGCGAAATAGCCCAGCAACATCGAAAGGCTGGAATCACTAGGGGCGACGATGGCATAGATCGACCCCCAACTTAGGATCGCCTTAGGGTTGGTCAGGTGAATGGCCGCGCCCTTGGCAAAGATTGTGCGAAAAGAGCCGGTGACAGGGTTGCCCATAGCAACCTCATCAGACGTCATCGCCCGGCGCAGCGCCTTGATCGCCAGCCAGCCCAGATAGGCAACCCCCACATAGCGGATGATCTCGAACACCCAGGCATTTGCCAACATGATTGCTGATAGGCCCAGCGCGGCGGCGATGCCCCACGCGGCAGAGCCTGCGCAAATGCCCAAAGCAAATACCAGGCCAGCGCGGCGACCTTCGTTCATTGCGTTTCCGGCAATCCCCATTGTTGCAGGCCCCGGAGAGCCACCGGCCATCAGCCAGGCAAACCAGATGGCAACAAATCCGGGTGTGATCATCCGCGCGCCTCATCCATTAGACGCCGCATCTCGGCCATGGCAGGCGTGAGGCCGCGAAAGATCGCCTCGCCAATAAGGAAGTGGCCGATATTCAGCTCGCGCACTTCGGGGAATGCCGCGATCGGTTGTACGGTGTCATAGGTCAGGCCGTGACCCGCGTGCACCTCAAGGCCCAGTGAATGTGCAAAAGCGGACATTTCGCGCAGGGCTTCCAACTCACTGTTGGCTTTGTCGTCGTGGTCTTCGGCCATGGCATCGCAATATGCACCGGTGTGCAGCTCGATCACTTCGGCGCCGATACGATGCGCCGCCTCGATCTGGCGCTGATCAGCAGCAATAAAGATCGACACACGACAACCGGCATCGCGCAGCGGAGCGATAAAATGAGCCAACTTGTTTTCCTCGCGCGCGACTTCCAGCCCGCCTTCGGTGGTGCGTTCCTCGCGCTTTTCAGGGACGATGCAAACCGCATGCGGCTTATGCCGCAAGGCAATTTTCAGCATCTCGGGCGTCGCGGCCATCTCAAAGTTTAACGGCACCGACAGGACCTCCATCAGGCCATCGATATCAGCGTCCGAGATATGGCGACGGTCTTCGCGCAGATGCGCGGTAATGCCGTCAGCCCCGGCCTCTTCGGCTAGCTTTGCAGCGCGCAAAGGGTCAGGATAGGCCCCGCCCCGCGCGTTACGCACTGTGGCCACGTGGTCGATATTCACGCCAAGACGCAGTTCGTTGTCAGACATCGCTCGAATCCTTCTTCAACCCTTGGCCTGAACCTAGGGCATTCATCAATGGAACGGCAGGCTTTGTTTCGGCCAAGCGTTTGATTTCGTCAAACTTTGCCTTGATCTTGTCGCGACGGCGCTGCTGATAGGTGCGGATCAGCGGCAAGCTGAGATAGGAGCAAATTACACCCGCCAAAATGCCCGGAAGAACGCCGCCAATCATGTAGGGAAAGAACACCTCGTTATAGAAGATGCTGAGCCCATGCCAGTCCGCGACACGGTCGGTGAACATGGCAATAAAGTTGTTCTTCAGATCTCCCATTGCATCTGTGAACTTGCCCATCAGACCATGCGTGTCGCCTTTGTGAAACTTGGTTCCCAGCAGGAAATGCCCGGTCTGCAGGCAAACCACACCGATTGGCACATAGGTGAGTGGGTTGCCAAAGAATGTTCCACTCAGTGCCGCCAGAATATTGCCATTCAGCAAGCGTGCCACCACAGCAGCGACCAGAAAATGCAATCCGTAGAACGGAGTGAATGAGGCAAAGACGCCTGCACCGATGCCACGCGCAATGCGCTCGGGGGAATCCGGCAGCCTACGAACACGATGCTTTACATAGTGAAAGGCCCGCGTCCATCCACCACGGGGATAGACGAATTCAGACGCGATCTGGACAGGCGAGCGTCGGTCTCGGCGCTTAAATACCACTCCTGATCACCCCTTCTCAGCCAGCCGCTACTGCGGTTTTGGTCCTATCCCGATAGCGTTCGACCGCGGCAACATCGCTTTCGGCCTCAAGCATAAGCATCAGCGAATGCAACTGTTCCAGGTCACGCAATTCGACACTGACCAGAAGGCGGTAAAAATCCGGTTTGCGGTCGACAAATTCCAGGTTCGAAATATTTGCCTTTTTCTCGCCTATCAACGTACAAATGCGCCCTAGCACCCCCGCATCATTGCCAATCGTGACGTCCAGCGTCGCACCATGAACGGCCGGGTGCGTGCCAGAATGCCAGTGGAGATCAACCCAGCGATCTGGTTCGCTTTCGAACTCGGACAGGCGGTCGCAATCGATTGCGTGCACCACAACACCCTTGCCGCGATAGGTAATGCCGACGATGCGTTCGCCAGGCAAAGGTTGACAACAGGGCGCGCGGTCGAATTTCTGGCCGGGTTCAAGGCCGATCACCGCGCGGCGCGGAGAAATGGCGTCACCGTCATCCTGGGTAAGTTCAGGGTAAACGGCGCTGACCACATCATGCGCCGTCAGCTCGGCGCTGCCGAGACGCGCCAGCAATTCATGACGATCCTTCAGGCGCAGGTGTTTCGCCGCGGTATCCAGCGCCTTGTCGGTAGCCTTTCGACCGACATGTTCGAAACCGGAACGCGCAAGTTCCTTGCCCAGCTTGATGAACCGCTCGCGGTCGACCTCGCGCAGCGCACGCCGAATGGCGGTCCGGGCCTTGCCGGTCACCGCAATCTCAAGCCACGTTACCTGAGGCGTCTGGCCGTCAGCGGTAATTACATCCACCGACTGACCATTCTTGATCCGCGTCCACAGTGGCACACGGATGCCGTCCACCTTGGCGCCAACACAGGCATGTCCAATGCGCGTATGGATCGCATAGGCGAAATCAATCGGCGTAGCCCCGCGCGGCAGCTTGACAACATCGCCCTTGGGCGTGAAGCAAAACACCTGGTCCGAGTACATTTCCAGTTTGACCGCTTCGAGGAAATCTTCGTGATCTTCCTCACTGTCGAACTGTTCAGTAAGGTTCGCAATCCACTTGGCCGGATCAACGGCAAAAGGGTTTTCCGAGCGGACACCGTCGCGGTACGACCAATGCGCCGCAACGCCGGTTTCTGCCACATCATGCATCTGACGGGTTCGAATCTGAACCTCGACCCGTTTCCCGTCGCGGCCGGAAACTGTTGTGTGGATCGAGCGATATCCGTTCGATTTCGGCTGACTGATGTAATCCTTGAACCGTCCCGGCACCGCGCGCCAACGCTGGTGAATGGCACCCAGCGTGCGATAGCAATCTTCCTCGGACCGGGTGATGATGCGAAAGCCGTAGATGTCAGACAGGCGCGAAAAGCCCTGATCTTTTTCCTGCATCTTGCGCCAGATCGAATACGGCTTTTTGGCGCGACCAAACACTTCGGCTTCGATGCCCGCCTTTTCCAGCTCGTGCCGCATGTCGCCGGTGATCCGGTGAATCACGTCGCCGGTTTCACGTTGCAAGGTGATAAAGCGGCGAATGATCGACTGGCGGCCTTCGGAGTTCAGAACGCGGAAAGCAAGATCCTCAAGCTCTTCGCGCATCCACTGCATACCCATGCGACCCGCGAGCGGCGCATAAATATCCATCGTCTCGCGTGCCTTCTGCACCTGCTTTTCCGGGCGCATTGCCTTGATCGTACGCATGTTGTGCAAACGGTCGGCCAGCTTGACCAGAATGACACGCAGGTCCTTGGACATGGCCATGAACAGCTTGCGGAAATTTTCTGCCTGTTTGGTTTCGCGGCTGGATAGTTGCAGGTTGGTCAGCTTGGTGACGCCATCGACCAGCTTGGCCACCTCTTCCCCGAACATTTCGGACACTTTGCCATAATTGGCCTTGGTGTCTTCGATCGTGTCATGCAGCAACGCCGTAATGATCGTCGCATCATCAAGACGCTGTTCGGTCAGGATTGCGGCCACGGCAACAGGATGCGTGAAATAGGGTTCGCCTGAATGGCGAAACTGACCGTCATGCATCTGCTTTCCGAACTCGTATGCTCGGGCGATGCGGTCAGCATTAGTCTTGGGGTTGTAGTTGCGGACCAGCGCAATCAGGTCGTCTGCAGAAATCATCCGGTCCGCACCTTTATCTTTGGGGATTACCCCTGGCCTTGAGCCTCCATCAGAGCGCGCAGCAGCTTCTCTTCCGACATATCGTCATCGGCAGGTTTGTCCGACTCCGCACCCATCAGCAGAGCCATCTGATCTTCTTCCGGCTCGTCGACCTCAATCTGGGTCTGGTTGGCCTCGATCAGGCGCTCGCGCAGTTCATCCGCGCTTTGGGTTTCGTCCGCAATCTCGCGCAGCGACACGACGGGGTTCTTGTCATTGTCACGGTCGACGGTGATCGGGCCGCCGGCAGAAATCTCGCGCGCACGATGGGCGGCAAGCATCACCAGTTCAAACCGGTTAGGAACCTTGTCTACGCAATCTTCAACCGTCACGCGGGCCATTGGGCGCTCTCCGTTACTGAATCCATGTCAGGAAGAGGTTTATCTAAGGGCGAATCCCTGCCTTGACAAGCAAGAAATGCTGCAAATGCACCGTTCACACAGCCGTGACCTCTGCAATATCCGCCGCGGGCAGGTCTGCCAGCATTTCGGTTACCGTCCGGCCCAGCACAGGATGTCGCCAATCCGGAGCTACGTCCGCCATCGGAACAAGTACAAAAGCACGATCCTGCAGGCGCGGATGTGGAATAATCAGCCGATCCGGCGCCTTTTGCGTCTGTTCCTGTGCTGGCAGGGTCAGCCAGCTATCATATACGGTGCGATCCGGCAGAACCAAATCATCATAGCACACCAGATCCAGATCCAGCGTTCGCATACCCCATCGCTGCACCCTTTCGCGGCCAAACTGATGCTCAATCTGGTGAAGCAAGTGCAACAAATCGGCTGGTGTCCTGTCCGTTTCGATCACTGCAGCCGCGTTAATGTAGTCGGGCCCGGCACCTGCCGGGAAGCACGGGGTCTCAAAAAAACGGCTGACGGCACGAATCACCACCCCTTGACGCAACATCGCGTCAAGTGCGCTTTGAAGTGTCACCTTGGGGCCAATACCTCTCAATTTGAGATTTGCGCCCAGCGCAATAACCGCTTTTGACATAGATTTGTACGTTCCATTCACTATATTCGGCGAATTGCATGCTTGCGATACGACCGAAATGGCCTAATTATAGAAGATCAGCGCGCCGCATATTTCCAAATACCCACTCACGTAACACCACGGCGTCCTGTATTGTACCGGAAGGACCTATTTATGTTCTATAAAGACGAACGGCTAGCGCTGTTCATCGACGGCTCGAATCTTTATGCGGCCGCAAAAGCACTGGGGTTTGACATCGACTACAAATTGCTGCGCCAGGAGTTTATGCGCCGCGGCAAGATGCTTCGGGCTTTTTACTATACGGCGCTATTGGAAAACGATGAGTATTCCCCGATCCGCCCCTTGGTTGACTGGCTGCATTACAACGGCTTCACCATGGTGACAAAACCGGCGAAGGAATACACCGACAGTATGGGGCGTCGGAAAGTCAAAGGTAACATGGATATCGAACTGACAGTCGACGCCATGGAACTGGCACCGCGGGTCGATCATATTGTGCTGTTTTCGGGCGATGGGGATTTTCGCCCGCTGATTGCCAGCCTGCAGCGTCAGGGCGTGCGCGTTTCGGTGGTTTCGACCATCCGCAGCCAGCCGCCAATGATCTCGGACGAGCTGCGCCGCCAGGCTGACAACTTCATCGAACTTGAAGACCTGCGCGACGTGATCGGGCGACCTCCACGTGAAATGCCCATGGAGCCACGCAGCGTTGCTGCGGGTGGACAGTAAGACCCGGCCACTCACCAAGCCCGGGGGAAGAAATTAGCGCGGTCAGGCTGTACCAACCTGGCCGCGCTTCTTTAACTAAAAGCAGGTACTGAAACACCTGCTGGCTAGCAGTGCTTCATGTCAGATCAATGACAACGTCCTGTCTGGACCATAGCCGGGAAAAGACTTACCTGTGGCCTATGGAGACCAAGACATGACCAAGCCGCCCCTTACCCTTTACCTTGCCGCACCACGCGGGTTCTGCGCCGGTGTCGACCGGGCGATCAAGATCGTTGAAATGGCGCTGCAGAAATGGGGTGCCCCGGTCTATGTGCGGCATGAAATCGTGCACAACAAATTTGTCGTCGATGGTCTGCGCGCCAAGGGGGCCGTTTTTGTCGAGGAGCTGGACGAGTGTCCTAACGACCGACCCGTTATCTTTTCAGCGCATGGCGTACCGAAATCCGTTCCCGCGTCGGCGGCCCAGCGGGAAATGATCTACGTCGATGCCACCTGCCCGCTGGTCTCCAAGGTCCATGTCGAAGCGCAGCGCCATGCTGAGGCCGGGTTGCAGATGATCATGATCGGGCACAAGGGCCATCCGGAAACCATCGGCACCATGGGTCAGTTGCCTGACGGCGAAGTGCTGCTGGTTGAAACCGTTGATGACGTGGCCTCGGTTCAGGTGCGCAATCCGGAAAAGCTGGCATTTGTCACCCAGACTACGCTTTCAGTGGATGACACCAAGGACATTATCGCGGCCCTCGAAGCCCGGTTCCCTGCCATCGTTGGCCCGCATAAAGAGGACATTTGCTACGCCACCACGAACCGGCAAGAGGCCGTTAAGGCCGTGGCTCCGAAATCGGATGCTTTGCTGGTTGTGGGCGCACCGAACTCGTCGAACTCACGTCGGCTGGTCGAGGTTGCTGCACGCGCCGGGTGCAACTATGCGCAATTGGTGCAGCGCGCGCACGATATCGACTGGCGGGCACTAGAGGGCATCTCAACCATCGCCATTACCGCAGGCGCGTCAGCACCCGAAGTGCTGGTGAATGAGGTGATTGACGCTTTCAACAACCATTATGACGTAACGGTTGAACTGGTCGAAACTGCCGTCGAAAATGTCGAATTCAAAGTGCCTCGCGTCCTGAGGCAAACCGCATGAGAGGCGTCCCCAAGGCGCCGTTGGTTCTAGCGCTGGCGGGGCTGATCCCGTTCATTTGGGGCGCGCTGACCTCCTTGAACGGCGATTTGCAGGATTGGGGCAGGCAAGAGCTTGGTCCGCGGTTCGTCGGGCCGTATATTCAACTGTTCTACGGCTCGGTGATCTTAAGCTTTATGTCCGGTGTTCTGTGGGGGTTCGCATCCAAGACCTCGGGCAGTAAGGCAGCGACATGCTATGTGCTGTCAGTCCTCCCGGCGCTTTGGGCGTTTTTCATGACCGGCGGTGGACCTGTCGAGGCGGGCATCAACCTGATGTACGGCTTCGCCGGTTTGCTGATGTTGGATGCAATATTTGCATATTGGCGGCTGGCCCCAACATGGTGGCTGAGGCTGCGCGTTCTGCTGACAGCCATCGTCCTGATATGCCTTGCCGTAGGAGTGTACCTGTGACCGATCGCAAGACAATTGATGCCTACACCACGCGTGTTGCCGAGTATCTGAGCGTCCCATTGCCACCCGAACAGATCGAGGCGCGTATGGCCTTTGCCGAAGCGGTTGCGCCGGGCGGCTATGTGCTGGACCTCGGCTCAGGCCCTGGGGCGGACAGCATGTTTTTCCTGCGTGAGGGGCTGCTGGTTCGGGCATTGGATGCGACGCCGGCCTTTGTGGAACACGCCCGAGAAAATGGTGTAGATGCGCATGTCGGTACATTTGACGATGTGACCGAAACAGCCACGTTTGACGGCATCTATGCCAGCTTTTCGCTGCTGCATGCGCCGCGCAAGGATTTCCCGCGCCATTTGGCGGCCATCCACCGGGCACTCAAGCCTGAGGGTATCTTTTTCCTTGGTCTGAAACTGGGAACCGGTGAACACCGTGACGACATTGATCGCTATTACACCTATTTCTCACAGACCGAGATCGAAGAGGCCCTGGCCGAGGCAGGGTTCACAATTGACCGGATTACAACCGGAGTCGGCAAAGGTCTGGCCGGGTCTTATGACGGCTTTATTCTGGTGATCGCCCATGCCTGAGTTGTTTGCCTATACCGATGGTGCCTGTTCGGGCAATCCTGGCCCGGGGGGCTGGGGCGTGCTGATGCGCGCGATGGACGGCGAAAAAGTCCTGAAAGAGCGCGAGCTGAACGGCGGCGAGGCTGAAACCACCAACAATCGCATGGAATTGCTGGCAGCGATCAGCGCGCTGGAAACGCTGGAGCGGGCCTCGAAGATCACCGTGGTAACCGACAGCGCCTATGTGAAGAATGGCGTCACCGGCTGGATTTTCGGCTGGAAGCGCAACGGCTGGAAAACCTCGAACAAGAAGCCGGTCAAAAATGTCGATCTGTGGCAGCGACTGGACGAGGCGCAGGCGCGCCATGACGTGACCTGGGAATGGGTCAAGGGCCATGCTGGCCATCCCGAAAACGAAAAAGCCGACGAGCTGGCCCGCGCGGGCATGGCCCCGTTCAAACCCAAAAAGGCGCAAACGTGAGCGGTCTGGCACTGCTCGACTATGCCTCAGTTCTGGTTTTTGCCCTGACGGGTGCATTGGTGGCTAGCCGGGCACAGCTGGATTTGGTGGGTTTTGCCTTTATGGCCTGCCTGACTGCTGTGGGCGGCGGAACCGTCCGCGACCTGCTGTTGGACCGGCACCCGGTGTTCTGGGTCGGTCAACCGGACTATATCCTGACCGCCACAGCGGCAGCCGTGGTGGTGTTTTTCACCGCCCATTTGGTGGAAAGCCGATACAACTTGCTGGTCTGGCTGGACAGTTTCGCTCTGTCGATTGCCGCGGCAGCAGGTGCTGGCGCAGCCTTGTCGCTGAACCAATCCGGTGTCATCGTTGTGCTGATGGGCGTCACAACGGGCTGCCTTGGCGGCTTAATGCGGGACGTGGTCTGCAACGAAGTGCCACTGGTCCTGAAACAGGGTGAGCTCTACGTCTCTTGCGCGTTTGCCGGGGCTTTTGCCGCTGTGATCGCAACCCGACTTGGTTTCGACGAGCTGGCCACACTGGCCGCATGTGCGTTGATCTGCTGGGCATTGCGGGCGGGATCATTGGTGTTTGGCTGGCGGCTTCCGGTTTACAAGGCGCGCCCGCCGCGGCAATAGATGGGTGCAAAATGTTCGATCTGCATTTCCTGTGCCACAGAGGTGAGAACTGAAATGAAATTCACTTTCCCCGTTTTTGTCGCCTCACTGGCTCTTCTGGGTGCGTGTGCAGAGCGATACGACGCGGTCAGCTTCGTTGTACAGGGCGACGAAATCGTTGCTTCGGGGGCTATTGATCACACGACACTCAGCGCTTTTGAAGAAATCACTGCGGCCAATCCCAAGATCAAGACCCTTGTACTGCAGAACATCGAAGGCTCAGTCGATGATGATGCAAATGTCGTTTTCAGCCGCGTTGTTCGGGACGAAGGGTTTGATACTGTGGTGCCCGCAAACGGCTTGGTCGCCTCTGGTGGCACCGATCTGTTCCTGGCCGGCAATCGTCGCACTCTGGAACCTGGCGCATGTGTCGGGGTTCATAGCTGGGGCGGCGGCGGATATGTGGCTGCCAACCTGCCCGAAAACCACCCCGAGCACGATCGCTATCTCGACTATTTCAATGATATTGGTGTCGACCCGGCCTTTTATTGGTTCACGCTTGATGCAGCGTCCGAGGACGAAATGCACTGGATGTCAGCAGAGGAAGCCAATCGCTTCAAAATGGCGACGCGCAATTCGAAATCGTTGGGATCAACAGTGATTTGCGACGAGCGGTAGCCACGTTCAACGTCGTAGATAGGTCTGCCAGATCCAGATCACCAGCAGAGCCCCCAGAACGGCACCCACAAAACCGGACAACCATCCTGCCACGGTGATCAAGGCCCGCAACAGAAATCCGCCAACCAGTGCACCAACGATGCCAATCAACATGGTTGTGGGGATGTTGGCCTCGATCCGCATTAAACGGGTGGCCAGGAACCCTGCGGCGGCTCCGATGACGATCAGGGCGATAACAGGCATGTCACTTCCTCCAATGGGTCGGCACGATGATCAGCGCGCCGACGGATGACACAATAGCGTTCAATCCCGGGGACCCAAAAGCAAGGTTAAACCCGAACATCCTGCCAAACATGATCTGAGCAAAGAAAAACAGAAAGGCACCGCCGATACAAATGATGATAGATTGCAGATAGCCGTTTCGGGTAAACCCGGTTTTTTCCGCGAGGCTTCCAACGACGGCTGCGATTAACACCGTCCCCATCAAAGTCATGTACAAGTCTGTTATTCCTTCTAAATCCGACTTCCCTTGGCCACAGGCCAGCCCCGCAGAAAGGTTTCCTTATCCTGTGCGCCTTTGCCCGCCCGTTGCAGGCGCAACAGATCAACGGCACCCTCGCCGCAAGCTATTGTCAAGGCATCGTCCAGAGCTTCGCCGGGTACGCCCTGCCCCTCGGCCAGACGCGACGCCAGTAGTTTCACGCGGTCCCCGTCAATCTCGGTCCAGGCACCTGGGAACGGGGACAGACCACGGATCTGCCGGTCCACCTCTGCTGCGGGCCGGGACCAGTCAATCCGTGCCTCTGATTTGTCGATCTTGGCGGCATAGGTCACACCGACCTCGGGCTGCGGCTCGGGCGACAGATCTGGCAGGTCATGCAAAGCCTCAACGATCAGTTTGGAGCCCATTATCGACAGCCGGTCATGCAACTGGTCGGTGGTTTCCTCGATCCCGATATCGGTTGCTTCGCGCATAAGAACCGGGCCTGTGTCCAACCCGGCCTCCATCTGCATGATGCAGATACCGGTTTGCGCATCGCCGGACATGATGGCGCGATGGATCGGGGCCGCCCCGCGCCAGCGCGGCAACAGGCTGGCATGGATATTCAGACATCCCTGGGCAGTCGCGTCCAGAATGGGCTGCGGTAGGATCAGGCCATAAGCGACCACCACAGCCACATCTGCGTTCAGTGCAGCAAAGGCATCCTGTTCATCTGACGATTTCAGAGACACCGGATGGCGGACAGTCAGGCCTAACGCTTCGGCCCGTGCGTGAACCGGTGTCGGTCGGTCCTTTTTGCCCCGACCAGCCGGGCGCGGGGGCTGGCAATATACGGCGACGATATCATGCCCAGCTTCGACAAGCGTATCCAGAACCGGAACCGAAAAGTCGGGCGTACCCATGAATACAACGCGCATCTCTACCCCAGCTTTTTGGCTTTGCGCAGCAGCATGTCCCGTTTGACTTTGCTGAGCCGGTCGAAATACATCTTCCCGTTCAGATGGTCGATCTGGTGCTGTACGCTTGTGGCTTCGATCCCGACAAAATCGCGGCGATCCACCATCCCCTGCTCATTCAGAAACTTGACCGTCACTGCGCGCGGGCGCTTCACCTTGGCCGAAACACCGGGCAGGTTCGGGCTGGCCTCATCATGTTCGCGCAGTTCGATTGAGCTGTGCAGGATTTCCGGGTTGGCCAGACGCACAGCCTTACCGCGTTCAGCCGAGCCGTCCACCACAGCCAGGCGCAACATCACGCCGATCTGCGGCGCGGCAAGGCCAACACCGGGCATCGCTTCCATCGTGTCGATCATGTCGTCCCAGATGGCACGGATTTCATCGGTGATCTCGGCGACGTCCTCCGCCTTGGTGCGCAGGCGTTTATCGGGCCATGGCAGGCAGGTGCGAGCGGTCATGCGCGGGCTTGCTCGCGCTTTAGTTTCTGCATCTTTCGCGTGATCATCTGCCGTTTCAGCGGCTTGAGATAGTCGATGAACAGCTTGCCGTTCAAATGGTCGATCTCATGCTGAACACAGGTCGCCCACAGGCCGTCGAATGTTTCCTGTTGCAAGTTGCCATCCTGGTCGATCCACGTGACATCAACCACTTTGGGGCGCGTGACTTCGGCGAATTGCTCGGGGATCGACAGGCAGCCTTCCTCGTAGACATTGGTCTCATCGGACGAGGCGATAACCTCGGGGTTGAACATGATCAGCGGACGCGGGGCTTCGCCCTCTTCCTTAATGCAGTCCAACACGATCAACCGATCCAGCACGCCGATCTGAGGCGCGGCCAGACCAACGCCAGGCGCGTCATACATCGTCTCCAGCATGTCGTCGGCCAGCTTGCGCAGCTCGTCGCTGATATCTGCCACAGGCGCGCAGACCTTTTTCAGGCGGGGGTCGGGATGGATCAGGATATTACGTTTCATGGGGTTGATTTAGGCCATCCCGCACTGCACCGCAACGCCCCCCTTGCACCCGCTGGAATTGTAGCTAGCTTTCGTCCGGACAGATGGAGCAGACATGACTTTCAACGACCTGATCGACCGCCGGGGAACCAACAGTTCAAAATGGGATAAGATGGAGCAAATCTACGGTGTGCCCCCGCAGGACGGGCTGGCCATGTGGACGGCAGATTCCGATTACCCAACAGCGCCTTGCGTAATTGATGCGGTTCGCAAAGCGGCTGACCATGGGGTCTTTGGGTATTCGTGGATTCACCCGGAATATCTGGCATCGATTCAGTGGTGGATGAAGAACCGCCATAGCTGGGACATCGACACCGATTGGGTGCTGACTTCACAGGGGTTAGGCAATGCGATCGCCCTGTCTCTGGATGTCTGGAGCGAACCCGGCGACGGCGTCGTCATCTTCAGCCCCGTCTACCATGAGTTTGCCCACAAGGTGAACAAATCGGGACGTCGCGTTGTCGAGTGCCCGCTAGTTCGCCAAGGTGAAACCTATGGCCTGGATCTGGACGACGCTCAGTCGCGTCTGGACGGGTCGGAAAAGCTGTTGCTGTGGTGCTCGCCGCAAAACCCCTCGGGCCGGGTGTGGACACCGGATGAACTGCGTGCCGTGGCCGCATTCGCCGAACGAAATGGGCTGATTTTGGTCTCGGATGAGATCCACCACGATCTGGTTTATCCTGGCAATACGTTCGTGCCGATGGATGTGGCTGCGCCGGATGCGCGGCCGTGGACCGTGACCCTGACTGCGGCGTCCAAGACATTTAACATCGCCGGTCAACGCACCGGTAACATGATCATTCCGGACCCCAAACTGCGCGCGGCCATGCGGCACCGCATTCAGACGCTGGACTATGACCCCAGCGCGTTGGGCGTGGCGATGATAACTGCCGCCTATTCGCCCGAGGGTGCGGCATGGGTTGACGAGCAGGTCGCGCATCTTGCGGGCAACTGCCAGGTCTTTGACGCAACAATCGCCGAGATCCCTGGTCTGTGGTCCATGCCATTGCAGGCTACTTATCTGGCTTGGGTAGAATTCTCAGGAACCGGCATGACCCATGAAGAGTTTGTCCGCCGCCTGCGCGAAGATGCCAAAATCGCAACGTCCTCAGGCCCCGGTTTCGGCGCAGGTGGTGAGACCTTCGAACGGTTTAACTTGGCCACTCAGCGTGCACGGGTCGAAGAGGCATGCGCCCGGCTAAAGCATGCATTTGCTGATTTGCAGTAAACGAGGCGGCCAACGGCGATGTCGTTGGCCCTGTCCTCAATCCTTGTGCCCAAGCAACGCAATCGGCGCGTCCGGCGCGCGGTAGAAATCCAGCGGAGCCTTGTCGGCTGCGGCCGTGCTGCGCTTGAACTCGTACCGCATTTCGCCTGCTTCATCCTCATCCGCGATGATTAGGCATTGGTACAAGTGACTGACACCATCATAGATATCCACAAGCCCGCGCAGTTGAGGCGTGGTTTCGGCCTCAACTGTAAATCCGTCTTTCCACAATCGAAGAATCTTGTAGGTATTGTCGCCAATATCGACACGAAGGCGGCTGATCTTTTTCAATCCTGCGATTCGCGCCGCATCCAATTCGGCAGTAATTTCCTTTGAAACATAAGTACTCATAAAAATATCTCCCCCGGCAGTGTATTCTATTGTGAGGCGCAAATTGTAAAAATCCAGTGAACCTGATCACAGTCAGCGCCGGGATTTCAATTTGTTGCACAGAAATCCCAATCCTTCCTGTGCATATGCGCAGGAAGGATGCGCGCGCCCTCGCATAGGAACGCCCCAAGTACCCGCCTATGTTTGGCGCAAACGCTTTTCGGAGGGCATGAGAAATGGGCCTGTTGGTCGACGGTAAATGGCACGACACTTGGTATGACACCAAATCCACGGGCGGCGCGTTCAAACGCAGCGCCGCGCAGTTTCGCAATTGGCTGACGGCAGATGGCAGCGCCGGACCATCGGGCAAGGGTGGCTTCAACGCTGAAACCGACCGCTACCACCTCTATGTCAGCCTGGCCTGTCCATGGGCGCACCGCACTCTGATCTTCAGGGAACTGAAAGGTTTGAACAAGCACGTCTCAGTCTCGGTGGTACACCCCGACATGCTGGACAAAGGCTGGACCTTCGAGACTGATGACCATGGGGCGACCGGGGACACACTGTACGGCCTGGGCTTTGCCCACCAGATTTACACCAAGGCCGACCCGACATATTCGGGCCGTGTCACAGTGCCGATCCTGTGGGACAAGAAACAGCAGACGATCGTTTCGAACGAAAGCTCGGAAATCATCCGCATGTTCAACTCGGCCTTTGACGGGATTACCGGCAACGCCGACGATTATTGGCCCGAAGCGATGCGCGATGAGATCGAAGAGGTGAATGCGCGCATCTACTCCAACGTCAACAACGGCGTCTACAAATCCGGCTTTGCCACCAGCCAACAAGCTTATGACGCCGCCGTGGACCCGCTGTTTGAAACGCTGGACTGGTTAGAGGATCGTTTGACTTCAAACCGTTATCTGATGGGGGATCGCCTGACTGAGGCTGACTGGCGGTTGTTCACGACGCTGATCCGGTTCGATCCCGTCTATCATCTGCATTTCAAATGCAACCGGCGGCGACTGATCGATTACCCCAACCTGTGGGCTTATACGCGCGAGCTGTATCAATGGCCGGGCGTCGCTTCGACGGTGAACATGCACCACATCGTGCGCCACTATCACTATAGCCACGAAAGCATCAATCCGCATCGGATCATCCCGACCAACCCGGTTTTGGACTACATGGAACCGCACGGGCGCGGTCAGCGGCCCGCCGCGTAATGTTCAACCATCGCCGCCAGATCTTCTGGCGGCGTGCCGCTTTGCACATAAGCGCACGCGTTTGGACTGTGGGCAAAGATCGATCCATCTGAAAAAAAGGTCGTGTTGGTAACAAAGATCACCCGCGCCTCGGGGCGGCGATAGCTGGCGAAATCAGCCACTGCCAATGCGCTGCCTTTTTCCAGCACCAGATCCAACACGATGATATCAAAATCCGTGCCATACAACGCAAGGATCGCAGCCTCTTGTCCGGCAACAAGCGTCACTTGGGCGCCTTGCCGTTCCAGATGTCTTTTCCAGACCCGACCAAGGTCGGGGTTACTCTCAACAATCAGTACATTCATTTGCAACAACCTCGGCACTTGGTAGAGTGTGCGGTGCCGACCCCCGTGGTTTGTGATCACGCTTATTCCTTAACAAAGTGTTAACGGTGCCGGTCAACCGGGCCGATCACGCGGATTTGCTTGTGTAAGCGGCAAAAATCCGCTTGAAGCACAACAAACGCGCAATTCCGACGAGAACACCGATGGCAAGCCCGAACGCAGATTTGAACCCCCGTGCCGCGCGCGACCATGGCGGCGGGCTGGACGGTGCTATCGCCCGGTTCGGCGGGGCACGCGACGATTGGCTTGACCTGTCCACCGGCATCAACCCACACCCATATCCGGTGTCGGGACTGAACCCGTCGGATTGGGCCGCGCTGCCGGATCATGGTGCGTTCGAACGGCTGTCTGCCGCAGCACGCCAGTTCTGGTCTGCTCCCGAAGGTGCCGCGATTCTGCCCGCGCCCGGCGCATCAGCAGTAATCGCCCGCATGCCTGCGCTTGCTGCGACGGGTCGGGTTCAGATCACAGCACCCACCTACAACGAACACGCGGCAGCTTTTTCTGCGCAGGGTTGGACTGTTCAATCGAACGGTCCAGCCGAGGCGCGCGTCCTTGTGCACCCGAATAACCCGGATGGACGTATCTGGACCGTAGAGGACGCCGATGCCCCGCTGACCGTGATTGATGAGAGTTTTTGTGACGTTTGCCCTGACGCATCCCTAATTCATCTGGCCGAGCAGCCCGGTGTGATCGTGTTGAAAAGTTTCGGCAAGTTCTGGGGCTTGGCCGGGCTACGACTGGGATTTGCGATTGGCCGCCCTGACCTGATCACAAAGCTGAACGATTTGACCGGGCCGTGGTCTGTCTCTGGCCCTGCCCTTCGGATCGGGGAACGGGCGCTGCGGGACACGGACTGGGCCAAAGCAACCCGTCAGCAGTTGGCGGCAGCGACACAACAGCTAGACCGGATCATGACCGGCAAGGGGGCAAAACTGGTCGGCGGCACCACGTTGTTCCGCCTTTATGACGTCGACGATGCCGCCGCTTGGCAGGCCAAGCTGGCCCGCGCCAATATCTGGAGCCGCATATTCCCCTACTCAAACACTTATCTGCGCCTTGGCTTGCCGCCTGCAGACGGATGGCGTCAGCTTGAGGCCGCGTTGTGAGTACGGCTTTTCTGCTGGTTTGCGCCATGTGTCTGGACGCGGTGCTTGGAGAGCCAGATTGGATCTGGTCGCGCATTCGTCATCCGGCAGTGATGATCGGCACTGTCATCGGCTGGTTGGACCTGCGCCTGAACCGCGGAACGAATAGGCGCTTGAAAGGCGTGGCCATCGTGCTGCTGCTGATCTTTGGCGCAGTGATTCTGGGCCGCACGCTGACCTTGTTTGGGCCGGTGATCGAAATCGTCCTTGCCGCAATTCTGCTGGCACAGAAGTCACTGGTGACCCATGTGCGCGATGTCGGTGACGGGCTTCGCTCCTCCTTAACCGAGGGCCGCGCCAAAGTCGCCATGATCGTTTCGCGCGATACGCGGGACATGACCGAGGAGCAGGTCGCGCGATCCGCTATTGAAAGCGCTGCAGAAAATCTCAGCGACGGCGTAATTGCGCCCGCGTTTTGGTTTCTGGTCGCGGGCCTGCCGGGGTTGCTGATCTACAAGGCGGTCAACACTGCCGATAGCATGATCGGCTACCGGTCGGAAAAGTACCGCGACTTCGGCTGGGCCGCGGCGCGTCTGGACGATTTGTTGAACCTCATTCCCGCCCGTCTGACCTGCGTGATGATCGTGGCGCTATCCGGTCAATGGGCGCGCTGGCCAGAAATGGTCGCGGATGCACGTCGCCATATCTCACCCAACGCCGGTTGGCCCGAGGCCGCGATGGCGCGCGCCTTAAACGTCGCCCTTGCCGGGCCGCGCAGCTATGACGGACAGGTCCGCGATCTGGCCTGGGTCAACGGTGATGCGCCACGTAACATCGGCGCGCCGGAGATTTTCCGCGCATGTGACATGCTTTGGCGGGTTTGGGGGCTTGCGCTGGGCCTCGTGTCGGTGTGGGTTGGGGTCAGCTTTATTTTCTGACGGACCCTAAAATGCGTTTACTCTCGGGCATCATTGCCGCCACCCTGCTCGCCTCTCCCGCCCTGGCCCAATGTGGCGGCGGGTTCAATTCCTTTGTGAAGGGTCTGAAGGCCGAGGCCGTTCAGCAAGGGTTCGATAAATCCACCGTGAACAGCTTTTTCAAAGGTGTTCAGCAGGACAGCGCGGTTCTAAAGGCGGATCGGGCGCAAGGCGTATTCCAAATACCGTTCATCGATTTTTCACGCCGTCTGATTTCGCAAAACCGGATTGATCGCGGCAAATCCATGTCTCGCAAATACGATGCGGTGTTTGACCGGATTGAGCGGGAATATGGCGTGTCGCGCGGTGTACTGCTGGCGTTCTGGGCGTTCGAGACCGACTATGGCGCGGTACAAGGTGACTTCAACACCCGCAACGCTCTGGTCACTCTGGCGCATGACTGCCGCCGACCTGAGTTGTTCCGACCACAGGTTTTTGCAGCCATCGAGCTCTACAGCCAAGGGGATTTCGACCCCAACCGCACGACCGGAGCCTGGGCAGGCGAGATCGGTATGGTGCAGATGTTGCCCCGCGACATTCTGGAAAATGGCGTGGACGGGGATGGCGACGGCAAGGTCTCGCTAAAAACCTCAGCCCCGGATGCGCTGATGTCGGGCGGCAAGATGCTGTCGCATCTGGGCTGGCGTCCGGGTGAGCCCTGGCTGCAGGAGGTAACTGTTCCCGCCCAGATGGACTGGTCCCTGTCCGGCCCCGGCAAGTCGCGGTCCGTATCCGAATGGCAGGCGATGGGCGTTCAAGCGCGCAGCGGATCTCTGGCCAATCTGCCCGCGTCGCTGATCCTGCCACAGGGTCGCAACGGCCCCGCATTCTTGGCCTACCCAAACTTTGACGTCTATTTCGAATGGAACCAGAGCTTTGTTTATGTCCTGACCGCTGCCTATTTCGGTACGCGGTTGGAGGGCGGCCAAATCTATGACGCAGGTTCCCCGCCACAAGGCCTGTCGGGCGCGCAGATGAAGCAATTGCAGACCAAGCTTCAAGCGCGTGGGCATAATGTGGGCAAGATCGATGGTATTCTGGGTGCCGGCACGCGGGCTGCCGTTCAGGCCGAACAGGCACGGCTGGGGTTGCCCGCGGATGCGTGGCCAACAGCTGATTTGCTCAATCAGTTATGAGCCCCGATGCGTCCCGCACAGACGGGACGCATCCGGACGCAACACCACAGAGTTATGCAACCTCGGCGCGGTGATGCGGCGCTTTTGGTTCAAACGCGTGTGAAGTCAACGCCCCTCCCCGCGTTTCAATCGCCGTATTGGCAGGGATTTCAGTCCATTCGCCGCTATTCGCGTCCAACGGTTCGGACGAAATAATGAACCCATCCTTACACGCCTTGTAGTGGAGGCTTGGGGCAAAGCGGTCCGAGGCATATCGGGCGGCAAAAAGGCGATCGCCGTCCGACCAACAAGCGGCAAAGCGAAGATATGGCATCGTACCTCGGCGTCGTGACAGATCTTCGACACGTTGGACTGCCCGCTCCATGGCGCCGATCGGATCGATATCCAGACCTTCGCCATGGGCAATCAGGAAAATCGCTTCGCTTTCGGTTGCGCCAAGCCGGTGGCTGTAGAGGTCAGGTGGTATCATCCCGTCCAACTCCTGCCGGATACGGTCATGCCCTCCGGCCTGCCCATTATGCATAAAACTCCATTTTCCAACGCCAAACGGGTGGCAGTTGTTCCGCGAAGTTGCAGTACCCGTTGATGCCCGCACATGGGCCAGAAAGAGATGCGACCGGGTGTGATGCGTAAGCTGTTTCAGGTTGGCATCCGACCAGGCGGGGTTAGTGTCCTTGTAAAAACAAGGCGTCTCACGTTCGGAATGCCAGGCAAGGCCAAATCCATCTGCGTTGATCGGCGTCTTTCCGATCAGAGCATTTCGGCTCTGAATGACAAGCGATTGCTCTTGGTTCAGAACCAATTCATCTAGATAACGCTTTGCGCCTGCCCAAGCCAGAAATCGGCACATCTGTTAGCCCCATTGAGTATGAATTTTTTCAGAGCATACCACCGGCTCAGATAAGAAACTCACCATTCTTCGCGGGCATTCGGTTTTATTTCGATCAAATGACAACGAAAAACGCGAATTTTAAATCAGCTAATGCCGTACTTGGATCCAATGCCTGATCGTCGAGGCGGCAACCAAACTCATTCAGGCCGGACCGGGTATCGGTCGCCTTTCTCGTCAATCAAAACTAGGCGCTTACCGCTGCGTACATAGAGATCGCAGCGGCTGAACCCGTTACGATACGTGATGCAGACACTGCCGTCGTCGGCAATGGAATATGTCCCAAACGCGGAATCCCCGCTGGCGTAGGTAAAGGAATAAGCCCCACCAGCCGAAAACTTGGACTGTCCGTCGTCATAGAAGGTCAGCGTTCGCCCCGCGAGGGCGTCCAGCTCGGCAGATGAAAGCGGGACATCTCCGGGTTTTGTTGGCCATTCCGCCGCCACAACCGGGCTGGCAGCCAACAAGGCAAAGATCAGATATCGGGTCATGCTGCCACCTTAACCCGCCACGCGGCGATTGAGGCATAACGTTGCAGTGAACGATCAGGCGACCATCTGTTCGGCCTTTTTCAGATCGACCGAAACCAGCTGGCTGACGCCCTGTTCCTGCATGGTCACGCCAAACAGCCGGTCCATCCGCGCCATGGTCACCGCATGGTGGGTGATGATCAGGAAGCGAGTATCCGTCTGGCGGCACATTTCGTCCAGCAGGTCGCAGAAACGGGTGACGTTGGCGTCATCCAGTGGCGCGTCGACCTCATCCAGCACACAGATCGGCGCGGGGTTGGCGAGGAAGACGCCAAAGATCAGCGCGGTCGCCGTCAAGGTCTGCTCGCCGCCCGAAAGCAGGCTAAGGGTGGATAGCTTCTTGCCCGGTGGCTGGCACATGATTTCCAGCCCGGCATCCAGCGGATCGTCGCTTTCGACCATGACCAGATTCGCCTCACCGCCACCGAACAGGTGCTTAAACAGCATGGCAAAGTTCGAATTCACCTGCTCAAACGCGGTCAAAAGACGCTCACGGCCTTCCCGGTTAAGGCTGGCAATCCCACTGCGCAGGGCCTTGATCGCTTCTTCCAGATCAGCCTTTTCGGTGTTCAGCGTATCGAACTCTTCCTGAACTTCCTTGGCGTCTTCTTCGGCCCGCAGGTTCACCGCACCCATCGCGTCTCGCTGGCGCTTGTGGCGGTTTACTTCGGCCTCCAGCGCGTCGGCTGCAGGCATCTGGTCAGGGTTCACATCCAGTTGGTTCAGCAACTGGTTCGGCGTCAACTGCTGATCTTCAGCGATCCGCTCAGCAGCTGCCACGACGCTTTCTTTGGCTGCGTCACAGCGCGCCTCAGCCGCTGCACGGGATTCGCGGGCTTCAGACGCCAAACGTTCAGCTTCTCGCTCGGCCAGCACGACTTCGCGCTGCTGCGTCTCAGCCTCGGCAAGCTTGTCGGCGGCCTCGGCACGCCGGGCCTCGGCTGTCTCGATCAACTCGTTCAGTTCTTCGCGGGCTTCGGCGATCTCACTCGGGGCAGCCATCGCCTCAGACAGTTCTTCCTCAGAGCTTTCCTTGCGTTCGACCAATTCCGCGATACGTTTTTCTGCTGAATCCAACCGGTGCCGCCAGCCACTGAGGTCCTTGGTCACTTCCTGGGCCCGCCGGGTTCGTGCCTCGCCTTCACGGCGCAGCTCATCATGGGATGAGCGATGGGTCAGCATGGTGATCCGCGCGGCCTCAACCGTCTGTTTGATATCCTCGACCTGCGCGCGCGCGCTGTCGACGTCACCCAGGCCGGCCAGAGTGCCTTCGGCCTCGCGCAGTTGCGCGCGGGCAGACATGGCATCATCCTTGTGTCTGTCAACGGCAAGGGTAAGCGTTTCCAACCTGCCCTGCGCCAGATTGCGGTCAGCCTCGGCCCGGCTCAGCCCGCGCGCGGATTCTGCCATCCGCTGGTCGGCGGCGCGTCGAGCTTCGCGTGCGCGGCGGTCTGCCTCGGTGACATCCGCCAGTTGCTGCGACAGCGCCTCATGTGCCGCGCGGGCACCATCAGCCTGCGCTTCGGCGCGGGTAAGCTCCTGTTTCAGCGCTTCAAGCTTGTTGAGCTGCTCCAACCGCAAGGCTGCAGCGCTTGGCGCATCTTCGGCCCATGCCCGGAACCCGTCCCAACGCCACAAGTCACCTGAACGGGACACCAGACGCTGCCCCGGCTTTAATGAGGCTTGCAGCCGCGCGCCCTGATCCGCATCAACCAATCCGATCTGAGCGATCCGGCGGCTCAGACGGTCTGGGCCCGAGACATGCAACGCCAATGGTTCTGCCCCATCGGGCAGGGGCTGATCTGCATCGTAGCCTGACACCTGCACCCAGCCGGATGGTCCATCGGCATCGACCAACGGTGTACGCAGGTCGTCAGCCAGTGCCGCCCCCAGCGCCTTTTCATAGCCGGGCTCGACCCGCAGCAGATCCAAGACCTGCCCGCCTTCGGCCGTATCCCGTTCGACCAGCTTGGCCAAGGCGGATGTCTCGGCACGGATTGCGCCCAGTTCACCCTCGGCCTCAGACCGCTGGGCGCGCGCTTCGGCTTCTCTCGCTTGCGTTTCATTGCGCAGTTCGTCCGCTGCGGCCAGCGCTTCGTCGGCGGCCTCAGCGGCCTCGCGCGCTTCTTCCTCACCCTCTTGCGCTTCCTCAAACGCTTCGCTGGCGCGGGTCAAAGCATTGCGGGCTTCGTCTACCGCAGCACGGGCTTTCTCTTCTTCGCCTTCGGACCGGGTCAGCGTCTTGCGGCTGTCTTCGACCAAACGCTGAGCCGACTGGTGACGCGCCACAAGACGCGCCACATCTTCGGTTTCCTGCGACAGGTGATCTTCTCGATCTTGCAGCACGGATGCGGATTCGCGCGCGATCTCGGCGGCCTCAGCCACTTTGTCGTCATGCCCATCTGCCGCTTTGGCCAGTTCGCGCGCTTCCCATTCCAGACGCTCAATCATCTGGCCCGCGTCCCGGTTCAGGCCGGTTTCGCGTTCGATATCGTTGGCCAATTGCTGAATTCGGTTGGTCAGCGTCTCGATCGTCTGACGCGCGCGGGTTTCCTGATCAACCAGTTGGTCGCGCTGTACCTGCTGTCGTTGCAAGACGGCGGCGGCGATTGCCTCTTCCTCGCGCAGAGGCGGCAGAATTTCCTCGATTTCAGACCGCTTGGCGCTGGCGGCGCGGGCTTCGGCCTCCGCGCGCGAGGCTTCGGTGATCCGCTCGCGCAAGACGTCTTCGCCCTGTTGGCGGGCCATGTCAGCCTCTTTCCAGCGGCGATAGAGCAGCATGCCTTCAGCCTGCCGTAGTTGCTCCCCAATCTCACGGTATCGCGCGGCCTGACGCGCCTGCCGCGCAAGCTGCGCCAATTGGGTGCCAAGCTGTTCGAGAACGTCATCCACACGGGTCAGGTTGGATTCGGTGCCCTTCAGCTTTAGCTCCGCCTCGTGGCGGCGCTGATAAAGGCCCGAGATACCGGCTGCCTCTTCCAAAATGCGGCGACGCGCGCGGGGCTTGGCGTTGATCAGCTCGGCAATGCGGTTCTGCCCCACCAGTGCAGGTGAATGCGCGCCGGTCGAGGCATCGGCAAACAACATCTGTACATCGCGCGCCCGAACATCTTTGCCGTTGGTCTTGTAAGCGCTGCCGACATCGCGGGTGATGCGGCGAACAATTTCCAACTGATCGCTGTCATTGAACCCCGAAGGCGCCAAACGCTCCGAGTTATCCATCGTCAGGACAACTTCGGCAAAATTGCGGGCCGGACGCGTTGCGGCCCCGGCAAAGATCACATCCTCCATCGCGCCACCGCGCATGGATTTGGGGCGGTTTTCACCCATTACCCAACGCAACGCTTCCAGAAGATTGGACTTGCCGCAGCCATTTGGGCCCACCACACCGGTCAACCCATCCGCGATAATCAGATCGGTCGGGTCAACAAAGCTTTTGAAGCCGGTGAGTTTGAGTTTGCTGAAACGCAAAAGCCGCTCGTCCCATGATTCCTATATCTGGAAGTCTGCGCAACCCATTGGGGGTGAGTCAACGGAGTAACGCAGGATATGGGATTTCACGCCAAGTTATCCACAATATCTTGCCAAAATACGCAAAAAAGCGCGTATCTCAGTAAGGAGCACACTCAAAAACCTGATATCCATAGTCTTCGTAGTAGCCATAGTCGATACATTCATAGGGACCGCGAAGAAGGCTGCCGAAAATCAGCTTTTGCCCAAGTTCCCGGTCACATCCCAGAATGCCCACGGTGACCGCAGCATCGCCCAGAACATCCAACAACGGGCAACCCGACACCTGTGCCATAGCCAGTGCGGCCCGGTCGCGAATGCGGCCAAGGCGCGGAGCATATTGAGAGTTGATGCGTACAGCCTCGGCCAGTTGATCGCGGACCCGCACATCAAATACACTGCCGTTCACCGCCACACGGGTCGCAGGCACATCGCGAAAGTGGGGCGTGCCAGCCGAACAAGCGGCCAGCACTAGGAGGGACAGATACCGGATCATACCCCCAGCATTGCGCCATCAAGGTTAACAAAACCTTTCCGCCGGTCAGGCGCGCAGAACCTCGCCCAATCGGCGAATACCTTCGCGGATCGTATCCTCATCCGAGTTCGAGAAGCTCAACCGGATCGTGTTGGTCCCGCTGCCGTCCGGGAAAAAGGCCCCACCCGGGACAAAGGCGACTTTGACCGTGTCCAGCGCCCGGGCTAGCAGTTCGGCCCCGTTTGTACCGACCGGCAATGTCAACCACACGAACATGCCACCTTCCGGCTTGGTCCACTGCACGCCATCGGGCATATGGTCCTGCAACGCCTGCAACATGGCGTCGCGACGGGCACCGTAGACACGACGCAGCATCGGGATATGCGTGTCGAAACAAACCCGTGCCACCTGGTCAATGGCCATCTGGTTGATGGTTGCCGAATGCAGATCGGCAGCCTGTTTCATCAACACCAATTGAGAAATCACTGGCTTTGCCGCCACGACCCAACCAACCCGCAACCCCGGAGACAAGGTTTTCGAAAAGCTTCCACAATAGATCGTGCGGCAATCCTCAATCGACCCTTTGCACGCCAATTCCAGTGCCAGAACCGGGGGGATGGCATTACCGTCATAACGCAGGGCCTGATAGGCGCCATCCTCGATCACCGCACAGTTCAACTCATCCGCCAGATCCAGCAGCGCTTCCCGCCCCCGCAGATCCACGGTTTCGCCTGTCGGGTTGGCGAAATCGGGCGAGAGATAGGCAAATTTGACCGCGCCTTCGCCCGCTGACGCCGCGTATTCTGCCGCGCCCCGGTTGCCATTGATGCTGAGCCGGTCAAAACGCGGTTCATAGGCATTGAATGCAGCCAATGCGCCCAGGTAGGTCGGCCATCCGACCAGCGCAGTATCGCCCGGCGACAGATAGAGTTTACCCAGATAATCTAGTGCCTGCTGCGAGCCTGATGTGATCAGGATGTTCTCAAGCCCGCATTCCACTCCGATTGAACGCATGTGATCGACGAGCCATTCCCGCAGCGGGACGTAACCTTCGCTGACGGAATATTGCAGCGCCTGGGCCTGCTGGTCCGGCCCTAACGCAGCTTGAAAGGCGGTCGAGAACCCGTCGGCTGGAAACAACGCGGGATCGGGGATGCCGCCTGCAAACGAGATGATCCCCGGCTGATCCAACAGCTTTAACAATTCGCGTATCTCAGACGCTTTCATCCGGGATGCCCGCGTGGCGAACAATTCGTGCGTAGACATGAGTCTCCTCCGCTCTCAGTCACGGTCAGCGTAGAGAGGAACAGCATAAAGTCAACAATGCTGACCTAATATTTTAGACCACGTGACCCCACATTCTTGAACCTCGCCGGCATCCGTGGTCATATCATTTGACCAATTTCCGGAATGACGCCCGCATGCCTTTTCAAAAAGTTCAAACCGAAAAGCTTTCAATCGCAGTGGTTCGCCAGATTGAACTGCTGATCCTGCGCGGCATACTGCGCCCAGGCGAACGTCTGCCCGCCGAACGCGAATTGGCCGAGCGGCTGGGCGTATCCCGGCCGTCCCTACGCGACGCAATCGCAGACCTGCAAGACCAAGGCTTGCTGACAGCCAAGGCAGGGTCCGGCATCTATGTGGCCGAGGTTCTGGGCTCAGCCTTCTCCCCGGCGCTGATCCGGCTGTTCGGCAGCCATGACGAGGCGGTGTTCGATTACCTCTCGTTCCGGCGCGACATGGAAGGGTTGGCTGCCGAGCGCGCGGCCCGGTTGGGCTCGGACAGCGATCTGAAGGTGGTTCAGACGATCTTTGACAAGATGGAAGCCGCCCATATCCGCAACGCGACAGAAGATGAGGCGCAGCTGGACGCGCAATTCCACATGGCGATCATCGAGGCCAGCCATAATGTGGTCATGCTGCATATGATGCGATCAATGTACGATCTGTTGCGGCAGGGCGTGTTCTATAACCGCCAGATGATGTTCCAGCAGCAAACGACACGCGAGGCTATCCTGGACCAGCACCGCGCCATCAACACGGCGCTTCAGGCACGCGACCCTGCCGCTGCCCGTGCCGCTGTCGACATGCACTTAACCTATGTCGAACAATGCCTTTGGGACGGGAAGAAGGCCGAACGCAACGAAGACATCGCCAAACAAAAATTGATGCACGAGGCCGAAGATTAGGCGGGTGTCAACACTCTGATGTTGCGCCAAATCCATACTCAGTGCTATCAGCGATCTCTTCATAGAGCGCCTGATATTGGCCAGCGACCACAGCCTCTGCAAAGCTGTCCACGGCATGTTGCCGGGCAGTACCTGACATGGCCAACCCGGTTTCATTGTGGCGGTTCTGCAGGATCGAGATAACACCTCGCGCGAGGTCTTCTGCCTCGAATGGGCGCGCCAAATACCCCAGGCTTTGATTTGGAACCAGATCCGACAACCCACTGGTTTTGAAACCTGCGACCGGAACGCCACAGCACATGGCCTCGACACCTGTATATCCCAGCACTTCGCGCCGGGATGGCAATACAAAGACATCTGCAGCCGAATAAATGCGCTTCAGCACCCGGTTGTCGCTAATCCGCCCCATGAAATGGATCGGATAAGGAAATTCGGCATCGATCTTGTCGCTACCAAATACAACTGCCTGAACATCAGGAACGGCGGATTGCACCCGTCGCATAGCCTCGACGAGGTGGGCAAAGCCTTTGTTGGGATCCTGAGTCGCTTGGACGGCACCAAACAATACCAGCGGAGCGTCCTGAGGCAGTGACAGATCAGCGCGCGCCTGGGCTTTTTCGAAAGGTGCCCAGAAATCGGTATCGATTGCGTTGGGGATCACGGTGACAGGCCAATCCCGCATCAACGCACTTTGCCGAACACAGTCAGCCAGCCAATTGCTGGGGCAAACGACCTGAAAAGGTTTTTTCCAATGCGCGGCTTTTCTTTTCCAGACCCAGCGGTTCAGGTCAAACCCACTGAATTCGGATGACACGTAACCGTCACGCCACCTGTCCAGCTCGCTCACATGTTCAGCCCCGGAGAACGGCCACATGTCATGAAACGTCCAGACCACCGGATGTTTCACCGCCCCGATCTCGGCAATCGAAATCATGTCGGAATTCACCCAATGCAAATTTAATATTTGCGACGGTTGGCTGTTCAGATACGCGGCCAGACCCGACCTTGCCAGACCAAGAGACGCCAACCCGTTGACCTGAGTTCTTGCATATTTCTTTCGCAGAAGACGTGCGTATTCACGCTGGCAAAGCCGCTTTAGTGTTTTCCGCGGCGCGAATTTTGTGATCCGATCCTCGTCCGGGCCATCGACGACGGTCATGTGCGAATTCGCCCCTTTGGACAGCAAGGCAAGATGCAGCCTGCGGGCAGCGATGGCGGCACCTCCGCCAGAATAGCTATGGCTAATATGGTTTACGCGCATTGGAACGAATTCCGTGAAGATGACCGACGTCCAATCGTCAGAGCCTTTGTATTATCGTCGCCAACTGACATCCCCATTTTCAAATGACGCCAATCAACCAAGAAGTTTAGCCCCCAGCCTTCTGATCTTGCGTCTTAAACGGGTCAAACGATCCGGTCTATAGCTGAAATGCGCCCGCAGCGCCTCGAGCGCGACTTTGTCTTCGGTGACATCGTCGGGAAGTGGCAGGTCAAAGTCATGGCAGAGATCTTTTGGCTTAACCTCGTCCACTGGTCCGCAATGGGTACCAGACCCGTCCAGGCCGATATTCTTGGCAAAAGACCTGCAAGGCGACAGACAAAGGCCATCCTGCCTGAAAATCGTTGCGTACCAGAAAATCGCCCAGGTCCGAATGTCACCGCGCAAATTGCCTTGTACCTGACCCCATAAATCCTCGGCCCCGCTCAGGTTGAACCGATGAATGTCATCATCGGAAAACTGCTGAACCAGTTTTTTCGGGTCGCGTTCGAAATGCTGCCAACGGTCGGCCCAGCTGGCCCACCCCCAACAGCTCATGAAGCGCCAGAAAACCGCGCCACGCCGATCCAACAAGGGAGGAAGGTCTTCGTTGAACCCTGCGATATGCCAGACCCGCGGGTCATCTTGGTATCGATCCAGCGCGCGGTTCATGTAGGTGAGAAACGCGGGCGAGGTCACAATGTCATCTTCTACAACAATCGCCCTGCCATAAGATTGCATCGTTCCGGTAACGCCTTCCTGAATCGATTGGGCCAACCCGGCGTTAGCATCACGTGCGCGCAATGTAAGAGTGGCAAAGCCAGTCTGCGCTTCAATCACCTTTCGGGTTTCCGCAACCGGGATAACATCATCTGCCGAACGCGGCCCATCTAGATAAGCAATTACATCGGTGCGCGCAGCCAAAGGCGACGCAGCAAGCGCCCGCAAGGTCCGCGCAGCGTGATCGGGTCGGTTGAAAGCGAACAGACAGACCGGTGCTGGATCGGCAATCGCAGGTGCTGTGTCAATCATAGCAACTCTCCGTCAGGTTTCGCGCAGGGTATTTCACGCCAAAAACTTCGCCAAGAGCAGTTCCCTAAGAAAAGAAACCCGAAAGCGATCAGCCTTCGGGTCACTCTTTGTCGAAACGGCGTTGGAAGCTATCAATGCAGCTTGTCACCAACATCCGCGATGGCCGCGTCGATCAGCTTGTTCGCCTGTGCCGCGGTCATTTGCTTGGCCAGAACCGCGTTGGCAGCCGATACCGCAACGGTGATGGCCTGATCGCGGACTTCCTTGACAGCTGACGCCTCAGCCGAAGCGATCTGGTCCTGAGCTGCTGCCAGACGGCGGGCGATGGATTTCTCCAAATCGACCTTTGCCTGTTCTGCCGCCAGAATAGCGTCTTCCTTGGCTGCAGCCACGATGGCATCCGCTTGAGTCTGCACTTCACGCTGCTTGCGCTCGTACGAGGCCAACAGGCTGCGTGCCTCTTCATGCAGGGCGCGGGCTTCGTCCAGTTCGGACTTGATGCCGTCGGCGCGATTGTCCAGCGCGCCACCAATCATGCCCGGAACCTTGAAATAGAACAGGACCGCGATGAAAACGATGAAGCCCAGAAGGACCACAAAGTCGGTATTGCCAAGCGAGAAGAACGGGCCGCTTGCAGCCAGCGCGGGGCTGGCGGCGCCGACGGTCAGGATAAGGGCAAGAGTATTCCGCATGTCACTTATCCTTTCGTCTGCGCGTCAATTGCACTGTCGATGGCTTTGGCATCTGCCTCGCCGCCCAGTGCTGTGACCAGTTCAGCTGCCGTATCCTTGGCAACCACTTGAATGCTTTCCAGCGCGCCGGCACGAATATCGGCAATTGCCTTTTCCGATTCAGCCGCCTTTGCAGCGATTTCCAAGTCTGCCTTGGCAATCGCGTCATCCAGACCAGACTGAATTTCAGCGCGGGCTTCCGCTGCGATACGCTGTGCCTCAGAACGGGCATCGGCCAGCGCCTTGTTATAGGCCTCTTCAGCCTCGACCGCTTTGGCCTTCAGATCTTCGGCCGCAGCCAGGTCATTTGTAATGGTCCCCTGACGTTCCGCCAGGATTGCCGCGATGCGGGGCAAGGCCACGCGAGACAGGACCAGAAAGATGACGACCAGCGTGATGACCAGCCAGAAAATCTGGTTGGGAAACCAATCGAAGCAGAGCTGCGGCATACCGATGGCCGAGCCGTAGGCGTCGACGCAGGTGCCAGCTACTTCTTTGGCAAGGGGTTCAGTCGCCATGATGTCCTCCGTCGGAACGTTGTCTTTACAACAGGTGGGCCGCTATGGCTTGGGCCCACCTGCGCGTAAGGATCAGGTTCCGCAGATTAGACGGCGAACATCAGCAGCAGCGAGACCAGGAATGCGAAGATCCCCAGGGCTTCTGCGAATGCGATACCGATGAACAGGGTTGCGGTCTGCGAAGCAGCCGCCGAAGGGTTGCGCAGGGCGCCGGCCAGGAAGTTGCCTGCAACGTTGCCCACCCCGATTGCGGCTGCGCCGGAACCGATTGCTGCCAGGCCTGCGCCGATGTGTGCGAGATCGCCTTCCATGATGTTTCTCCTTACGAATTGGAAGTTTCGATGTTTGGGTATCGGACCTTAGTGCGAAGGATGCAGCGCATCTTTCAGGTAAACACAGGTCAGAATGGTGAATACGTAGGCCTGAATAAAGGACACGAGGACCTCGAGGCCGTACATTGCGGTGATCGCCAGAACGGACACCGGTGAGATCACGGCAATCGCGGCAAAGCCTGCGAAAACCTTGATAACCGCGTGGCCTGCCATGACGTTACCGGCAAGACGAATAGAGTGGCTGACCGGACGCACGAAGTACGAGATCAGCTCAATGATCGCCAGGACAGGGCGCAGTGCCAGCGGTGCGCTGGACACCCAGAACAGACCCAGGAAGCTTGCGCCGTTCTTGACGAAACCCAGAACGGTTACGGTCAGGAACACAGCCAGCGCCAGCGGGATGGTCACGGCGAAATGCGATGTGGTGGTGAAAGACATGGGCAACATGCCCAGGAAGTTCGCGCAGACGATGAACATGAACAGGGTCATGACATAGGGGAAGTACTTCACGCCTTCCTTGCCGCAAATGTCTTCCAGCATCTTGTAGATGAAGCCATAGGCCAACTCAGCAACAGACTGCATCCGGGTCGGAACAATGGCGCGTTTCGAGGTACTGAGAACCAGCAGGGCAAAGATCGCCGCAATAGCCAGAAACAACCACAGAGTCACGTTGGTCGGCGTGTACCACGCAATCGCACCGTCACCGAAAAGCGGCTTAACGATGAACTGATCCATCGGATGGAAAACCAGGCTGCTGCCTTCTGCTGCGGTGGTCTCAGTTGCCACGTTCAGTCCCTCTCGTCCTTATCGACCGCCTCAGCAGCCGCTTGTTTCTCCTGAACCTCTTTCGCGCTGCGGAGCATAACCTTCACGCCCGCGACAAGGCCCAGCAATGTGAACAGCACCAGAAAGATCGGGATTGTCCCGAGCAGGCTGTCCAGCCCGTATCCGATGCCAAATCCGATCCCAAGACCGGAAACCATTTCGATGACCATCCTCCAGGCAAGCTCGCCTCCGGACACGTCAGCATCCGCACGAGGTTTTGGCGCTTTGGCCTTTTTCGCCGCTGTGATCTTGGCCTCCAGCTGCGCCATACGCTGCTTTTGGTCATCATCGGTCACGGGCAATTCCCTCGCACAGTCTTGGATAGGGTGCTAAGGGGCGCAAGGCACAGAGTCAACGGTGTTAAATGTCCGACTTGCCGTAGGTTAAGTAATTGAATTTATGCACCTTATTCATGCAATTGAAGCACCATTAAAATGTCCCGATCCATCGGCGCGCGTAAAAACCACTCAATTCGTATATTCAACCAAATGGTTGACCAAAACCGGGCGCTGTGATTGAGCGATAGCATGTCCAATGACCTCGATACCGTTTTCGCGGCCCTCGCCGACCCGACCCGCCGCGCCATCCTTGCGATGCTGCTTGAGGATGACATGGCCGTCACCGACGTCGCCGACCCGTTCGAGATGTCGCTGGCCGCGATCTCGAAACATCTGATCATCCTGACCAAAGCCGGGTTGATCAGCCAGGAAAAGCGCGGGCGGGTGAAGTGGTGTAAGCTGGAACCGGATGCGCTGCGCGCGGCATCCGTCTGGATGCAGGGGTTCGGTCAGTTCGAACCGGTCAATCTGGATGCGTTTGAACGATTTCTGGAAGTCGAACTACCAGCAACAGACGATCCCTAGACCTATCTGACGACAAACACCGATACTTTGGCATGCTTGGCCAGATATCCGGCATGGCTGGAAAAGATGTGGTCCGTGATGCGCGGTGCGTGCGTCCCAACGACGATTAGGTCGGCCCCAATCTCTTCAGCGGCGCGCGTCAGGTCACCGTCGACCTCTGCAGCTACATCAACCGAGTGGATGTTGCGCGCGGAAACCTCGGAGCCGCTCTGCTCGGTAAGTTGATCCACAATGGCTTGCAACTCGGTGCTAATCTCCGCGTCTGAATGCGTGACGTCGCCCGGCTGGGTTCCGGTCACGCTGACGATCGTGATCCGGGCGTTTTGCCATCTCGCCATTTGCGCCGCGACATCCAGAGCTTTGCGAATTTCCGGCGGCAGGTGAATATCAACCGGGATCATAATGTGACTAAACATGGCATCTTCCTCCTGCCGCCGATGTTAGCGGGCTCAGGAATAGAGCACTTTGATCTGTCTCATGTAGATGACTCCGACCATTTCATTCGGTTTGGCCGGTTCCCAGCTAGCCTTCCTGACTATACTCGACGCCGATGATCACACCCGTTGCATCCGCAAGACACAACCACGGTGCCTGAGCGCCAGTGACCTCAATTGTTGTGATTGTTCCAGTCGGCACGGACTCGGTCGAAACCGCGTTGACGTCAGCGGCCTGAACACCTGTTTCAGCCGACACGAGTGCCTCACAACTGCCTTGAAGGTCGGTCTCCGACGACCCCTGCCCCCCTCCTTGCGTACAGGCGGATAACATCGCACCGACGACAAATAGAATAGCTTGCTTCATCATTCCCTCCGGGATGGTTCATCAGACCCGAGGGTTGTTGGATTACGGCCAAATGGCAAGGGTCATTCCGAGACCGGCGCAGTGTCTTTCGCAGGTTGCTCTTCGCTTTTGAGCAGCAGAACAAGCGCGATCGCGGTTAAAACGACGCCGACCAGCACCATGACGGTTGGCGCAGGGCGCCCAATTGCGATTTCCCACAAGATCACCCAGCTGGGGATCAGATAAGTGTAGGCCATGACCTTGGCCGACGGCAGGCGTAGCGCTGCAAACTGGACCAGAACGAAACTGGAGGCCGTTGCGAAGATAGAAAGATACAGCAGACTGACCCAGACGATCAGCGGCAGGTTCGCCCAATCGGTTGCACGGATGTCTGACCAGCCGACCACCGTCAGGATCACGCAGCCAGCAACCAGTGTTCCAAATGTAAAGACTACTGCGGGCTCACCCCGGTTCAGTTTGCGCACCATCGGCGTGTAGATTGCATGCGCCATGCAGCCCCAGAAAAAGATGATCTCTCCGCCGCCGATCTCGAAGGCGCGAAAGGACTGCCAATCGGCGCGAAAGATAACCCATAAAGCACCGGTTGCCCCCACCGTCAGGGCAAAAGCCATACGCGGAGTGGTGATCTGGCGCAGCAGAACCCATCCGGCTACCGCAGACATGACCGGCGTCAGGGTGAATACCGCAGATGTGCTGACCGGGTCGGCGGTTTTCAAGCCGTAAAACATAAGAACAAAGTAAGTGGCGAACAGCCCGCCCAAAACGGCGTATCGCCACTGCGCTTGCGCAGCGCTGCGCGACAAACCGGTGGTGGCTAACGCGGCAATGCCGATGATGACGGCCGCAATCAGAAACCGCCCGGCTGTAATCGCCAACGGCGCAATCTGGTTGGCAACAATAGACCCCAACGAGAAACTACCCGCCACCAGCAGAGTGAATGTGATCATTGCCAAATGACCACGCCCCTGCGGTGTCACGAGAGCCAACCTTTGGATTCTTCCTTAAGGAACGATAGGAATGCCTGCACTTTGGTCGTGCGATGCAGGTCGACATGGGTCACCAGCCAAAGTTTGCCGAACCATTCGGGCAACGGCTCAATAACTTCGACCAACTCCGGATCGCGCGATGCCTCCCATCGTGCCATGAAACCGATCCCTGCCCCGGCTAGAACCGCCTCGCGCAAGCAGAAATTGTTGGTACAGCGGAATGCGATGGCCTCGGCCGGGACAGTGGCACGTAACCACTTGGAAAACGGAGCGCGGCTGTTTTCATCGTCCGTGCCGACAAACAAGTGGTCTGCAAATTCGTCAATGCTCGCTGGTTTACCTCGGCGCTCGATATATGACTTGCTGGCAAACAAGCCGACCTCCTGTTCGATAAACGGCTGCACAACATTGTCGGGTTGGTCCGGGGCGGCCCCCGCCCGGATGGCCACATGTGCCTCGCCGTATTCCAGGCGGAACAGGCGGTCCCCGGTGAGGTAGCGCACAATCAGACCCGGGTGCATGGACTGGAATTCGGACAGGGCCGGAACGACCAAGGGCGCCAGCGAGGCCAGAGACGTCACAACCAATTCGCCCGACACATCATCGCCACGCCCTTTCATTCGGCCCACTAACTGATTGAACTGATCTTCGGTGGCCTGAGCCACGCGCAGAAGGTCCTCTCCGGCATCGGTTGGGGTATAGCCACGCGCGTGGCGCTGAAAAAGTTTGACGCCCAGCCGCGCCTCGATCGCGTCGATATGGCGGATCACGGTGGCATGGTGCACGCCCAAGATTTCGGCCGCGCCGCTGACAGTGCCCATCCGAGCGACCTGATAGGCGGTTTTGACTTCGTCCCAATTATCCATGCTCAAGCCCACTGTGCAAATTCCAACAATACCTGTTGGTATATCCGCGTTTCGTTCGCTGACGCAACACTCATATTGGAACCGGAAACAGTTACCCCGCCAAAAAGGAAACCCTGACATGACCAAGACCATCCTGCATATCGACGCCTCGGCCCGCCGTACCGGATCCGCCACCCGCGACCTTTCCGGCCAGATTATCGGGCATCTTGGCGCCGGGCGCATCATCCGCCGCGATCTTGCCAGCCCCCTGCCCCTGCTTACCGAAGACTGGATCAACGCCAACTTCACCCCCGCCGATCAGCGTGACGAGGTTCAACGTGATCTGCTGGCCCTGTCCGACGAGTTGGTAAGCGAGCTGCAAAACGCCGACACCATTGTTATCGGGCTGCCGATCTACAATTTCTCGGTGCCTGCGGCCTTCAAGGCCTGGATTGACCTTGTCGCCCGCGTGGGTCTGACCTTTGCCTATTCGGAAACCGGCCCCAAAGGCCTGCTGGAAGGTAAGCGCGCCGTGCTGGCAATCGCGTCCGGCGGCACCGAGGTAGGGTCCGAGATCGACTTTGCCACCAACTATGCCAAGCACGTTCTAGGATTCATCGGTATCCACGACGTCGACGTGATTGCGGCTGACAAGATGGCGCTGGATGCGGACGCCGCGTTGGCGAACGCCCAAAAAGCGGTAACTCAACTCGCCGCCTGACCCACCTCTGGCCTTTGTCTTGTGAAACGTCCAGTCTGCCTTAAGCGAGATTTGCAGACTGGGCGTTCATCATGAAGAAAATCGGCATTCTGGGCGGTGTGGGCTGGGCCTCGACCGTGGATTACTACCGAGCGATCGCAGAAGGGGCCAGCAGGCACTTTGCCAATCGCGGCCACGGCTCGCCCTTGCCGATCCCGCCTATGACAATCGAATCCGTTACGCAGGCCAAAACCCGCGCCCTGCGGGGAACCGCCGGGGACGAGGCCAGTTGGTCCGGGTTCGACGCGGTGTTTCGCGAGGCATTGCTGAAGCTTGAAAACGCGGGCTGCGACTTTGGCATCATCGCCTCGAACACTCCGCACGCGCGACTGCATGCGATCCGGCAAGGTATCACCATGCCCATTCTCAGCATTTTCGATGCAACCGCTGAGGCCACAGCATCTGCCAGGGCGTCCACAGCCCTGGTTCTGGGAACGACAGTGACCATGCAGGCCAGCAATTATTCAGACCGATTGGCCGCCGAAGGGATCACTGCAAATGATCGCCTGCCCGAAACGGAAATTGCCGAGATGCAGGCGATGATCGACAGTGACTTCTACGGCGGCGCATCAGCCACGGCGCGCGCTCGTTTACTAACTTTCTGCGACAAGCACGCAAAACCTGGAACTGCGATCTTGCTGGCGTGTACCGAACTGCCGCTGGCCTTTCCCGACCACCTGGATGACCCTGTTTTTGAAGCTGACGGCCACCTGTTCGTCAATCCGTCCGCCGTCCATGTCGCCGCAGCCCTCGAAGAGGCGCTGAACGACTGATCACGGCAGCCAGGTGACTGCGCATCCGACCTGATCGAAGAATGCCATCAGGTCATCGCGCGTCATGGCGACGGTCCGATCGTTTACCAGAGGATGCATATAGATGATGTCCGTCGTTTGCGCGGTGGCGTCCATGAAGAACCGCACATCGTTTTGCACACCGTTTATCATGGCCAACGGGCTCACTGCTCCAGGGCGGATGCCAAGGTTTTGAAACAGCCGGTCCGCCGATCCGAAGGACAGATTACCGATCCCTAGCTCTGTGCCCAGCGCCTTGAGGTCAATCTCGCGGCTTTGTTCGAGCGTCACCAGATAGTTCCGCTTTTTCTTGTCGCGCAGGTACAGGTTCTTGAGGCGCAGGGAGTTTTCGCCCGGTACCAGGAATTGCTCTTCAACGCCTTTGGCATCCTCAACCGTGCGCAGGGGGATATGCGTGTGCAGACGATAGCTCAGCCCCCAGTCATCCAACCGCTGCAACAGCGCGTCTGAACTGATCGGCAACGTGTCCTGAAAAGCGGATGATGCGTCCATGGGAACCTCCTGTTGGATGCGCTCATCGCGCAACACGAGGATGAATTCAAGCCACGACAGTGCCAAAATTCAGTGTTAGCGTGCCGCCATGAAAGTGACGCGCAACACCCCGAACCAACTGATCCTGACCAACACGCCGTGGTTCATCGGCATCACGTTGGTGCTCTTTGTACTCTGTTTTGTTGGGGCTGGTTTATTCATGGTCAGCGACGGTGGCGAGGGCATATTGTTCGGCATCTTCTTTGCTCTGTTCGGTGGCGGGTTGGGTTTTGGCGCATTCTGCGTCTTTGTGCGCCGCGTACAGGTCATAATTGACCGCAGCAGCAATAGCATCTTGATCCGTCGCCAATCGATCTTTGGATATGACGCTGTAGAACATGAGTTGTCGAACCTGTCCCATGCTGAGGTGGAAACGACCACCTCGACCCGCGACAGGACCACGTCCAAGATGCATCGGCCCGTTCTGATCCTTGAAAAAGGCATGAGTGCTGGTCGTCACCCGATCGTCGAAGCCTATGTCAGCGGGCGCGGCGCAAAGCGGATGGTTGATGCGGTCAACAGCTGGCTACCCGCGCGAGAGGTTGACTCGGACAGCCAATCGGCCTAAGTCGCCGTCAAACATCCGGAAGCGTCTGATCTTCCGGTCCCTTGAGTCGTTCAGGGATCGCCCCCCACCAGCGTGTCACGCCCGTGGGGGCAATTGTGCATTTAACCGGCGCTTCCTACCTAGGAACTGCCATCAGATAACCGGCTAAGGAGGCCGAAGGCATGTTTGAAAATCTATCCGAACGCCTCTCTGGCGTCTTTGACCGGCTGACCAAACAGGGTGCCCTGTCCGAAGAGGACGTCAAAACTGCCCTGCGCGAAGTGCGCGTGGCCTTACTTGAGGCTGACGTCTCGCTGCCGGTTGCACGTGAATTCGTCAAGAAAGTGCAGGATCAGGCCACCGGTCAGGCGGTGACCAAGTCGATCACGCCCGGACAGCAGGTCGTCAAGATCGTGCACGACGCGATGGTTGACACACTGCGCGGCGAAGAAGATCCAGGTGCGCTGAAAATCGATAACCCGCCTGCTCCGATCCTGATGGTCGGCCTGCAGGGCTCAGGTAAAACGACCACGACCGGCAAGCTGGCCAAACGCCTGAAAGAGAAAGAGGGCAAGAAGGTCCTTATGGCCTCGCTCGACGTCTATCGCCCGGCGGCGATGGATCAGCTGGCCGTTCTCGGTACGCAGGTCGGCGTCGATACCCTGCCGATCGTTCCTGGCCAAAAACCCGTCGACATCGCCAAACGTGCCAAGCAACAGGCAACGTTGGGTGGCTATGACGTCTATATGTTGGATACTGCTGGCCGTCTGCACATTGACGAAGTGCTGATGAACGAGGTCGAGCAGGTTCGTAACGTTGTTGATCCGCGCGAGACCCTGCTGGTGGTCGACGGCCTGACCGGTCAGGTCGCCGTTGAAGTGGCCGAGGAATTCGAAGCCAAGGTCGGCATTTCCGGCGTCGTCCTGACTCGGATGGACGGCGACGGGCGCGGTGGTGCGGCGCTGTCTATGCGTGCGGTTACCGGAAAGCCGATCCGTTTTGTCGGTTTGGGCGAGAAGATGGACGCGCTCGAAACCTTCGAGCCGGACCGGATCGCCGGTCGTATTCTGGGCATGGGCGACATCGTTGCCCTGGTCGAAAAAGCCCAGGAAACGATGGAGATGGAACAGACCGAGCGCATGATGAAGCGCATGGTCAAAGGTCAGTTCAACATGAACGACCTGAAGATGCAGCTGGAGCAGATGATCCAGATGGGCGGCATGCAGGGCATGATGGGCATGATGCCCGGCATGGGCAAGATGGCCAAGCAGGTCGAAGAGGCGGGCATGGACGACAAGGTGCTCAAGCGCCAGATCGCCCTGATCCAGTCCATGACCAAACGCGAGCGTGCCAACCCGCAACTGCTGCAAGCCAGCCGCAAAAAACGGATCGCAGCCGGTTCTGGGATGGAGGTCAGTGACCTCAACAAGCTGCTCAAGATGCACCGGCAGATGTCGGACATGATGAAGAAGATGGGCAAAATGGGCAAAGGCAAGATGCTGAAACAGGCCATGAAAGGCATGTTCGGTAAAGGTGGCCCCAGCCCCGAAGACATGGCCGCAGGCATGGACCCCAAGGCGCTGGAACAGGCGGCCAAAGCGATGGGCGGCAAGATGCCCGGTATGCCTGGAATGGGTGGCGGCATGGCCCTGCCCCCGGGTCTGAGCGGTTTCGGTAAGAAAAAGTGACACCAGCACGCTGCACCCAGCCCCCGTCCGGAAAGGCGGCGATGGCAGCAGCGCAATATCGCGCGGCCCTGCCGGTCATTCAGACCCGGCGGCTGGTTCTGGGTGCGCCCACTCTGGATGACTTGCCTGTTTGGACCACAGTTTGCGGCGAGAGCTTTGGCAGTTCCGAACAGGAGGCTTGGACCGAGTTTTCCTACTATACCTCCGGGTGGCTTCTGCATGGGCATGGCCTGTTCACGGTAACCCTAAAGAACGACGATCAGATCGCTGGTTTCGTTTTGCTGGGGCTGGAATGGGATGACCGCGAACCCGAGCTTGGCTATATGTTCAGCGCTGAGCACCGCAAGCAAGGCTACGCGACTGAGGCATGCGCGGCCGTACGTGACTTCGGTTTCGACCTGCTCGGATCGGGCCAGTTCGTCAGTTATGTCTCGCGGTCGAACACGCGTTCGAATGCGTTGGCGCAACGCCTTGGCGCATCCAGGGACGCAGCGGCCGAGAGCGCCTTTGACGCAGATCAGCGTGTCTGGCGCTATGGCGAGGTGCAGGCATGACACCGTCGATCCCCAGGTTGGAAACCGAACGCCTGATCATGCGGGCCCCTTGCGAAGCGGACTTCGAGGCCGAGGCCAAGTTCTTTGCCAGCGATGCGTCGAAATTCGTCGGCGGCCCCCTGCGCCCTGATGAAACATGGCGCGCCATTGCCATGCTGTTGGGTCACTGGGCCATGCGCGGCTACGGGTTCTGGGGCGTCGAGGAAAAGGACACCGGCAACTATGTCGGCCATGTCGGCCTGTGGTGCCCGCACAGCTGGCCCGAACCTGAAATCGGCTGGACGTTGATGAACAACGCAACTGGTAAAGGTTACGCGACCGAGGCCGCGCTGGCCGCGCGCGCGCATGCCTATGATGTGCTGGGCTGGGAAACGGCAATTTCGCTGATCGACCCGGAGAATCTGGGCAGCAAGGCCGTGGCCGAACGTCTGGGTGCCCAGTTCGATTACACTTTCGAGCATCCGGCTTTTGGTACGATGCAAGTCTGGCGGCACCCTGCCCCGGCCGATCTGGTGAACGGCGGGATGGAGGCCTACGCATGACCTCGTACACCATCCCCACCGTAGAAACCAAAAACCTGATCCTGCGCGCTCCGCAAGAGGGTGACCTGCCCGCGATGACAACCTTCTTCGCGTCGGACCGCAGCCGCATGGTCGGCGGCCCAAAAACGCCACTGGAAGCATGGCGGTCCCTTTTGGGCCGGTTCGGGCATTGGGCCATTATGGGTTACGGTGGTTGGCACATCGTTGAAAAGGCCGGCGGCGCCTTTGCAGGCTGGACCGGCATCATCAACGCGCCGGGCTGGGATGAGCCCGAATTGGGCTGGGTCATTTTTGAAGGTTTTGAAGGCAAAGGAATTGCGTTCGAGGCCGCGATGGCTGCCCGCGCCTATGCCGCCCAACACCAGGGGGTGAATGGCCCGATTTCGTACATCGCCCATGAAAACAACCGCTCGCGCGCGTTGGCAGAACGTCTTGGCGCCACCTATGAACGCGAAGGCGAGGTTGTGGGTCAACGCTGCCAGGTTTGGCGGCACCCGAAACTCGAATTCCCTGACACCGCTTTGACCACCGAAAGGACCGGCCAATGAACAACCCTGTGACTCGGGCTGCGACGTTGCTGAAAGAGCATCGCGAAAGCATCGACCGGCTGGACGCGATCCTCGTCTACACTCTGGGCGAGCGGTTCAAGCACACTCAGGCCGTTGGCAAGCTCAAGGCCGAACACGACCTTCCCCCGTCCGATCCCTCGCGCGAGTCCGCGCAGATCGCACGGTTAGAAGACCTGGCGGACAAGGCCCATCTGGACCCAGATTTTGCCAAGGCTTTCCTGAACTTCATCATTCAGGAAGTCATCCGACACCATAAGAAACACCAGAACTAAACCGGGAAAATCCCGGCTTTAACAAAGACACGCCTCTGGCGTGATGCCATCCAAAGGAGATACCACCATGGCAATGAAAATTCGTCTCGCCCGCGGCGGCTCAAAAAAGCGTCCCTTCTACCGCATCGTGGCTGCTGACAGCCGCATGCCGCGCGACGGCCGTTTCATCGAGAAGCTGGGCACCTACAACCCGCTGCTGCCGAAAGACAGCGAAGAGCGCGTGAAAATGAACATGGAGCGCATTCAGTACTGGCTGGATCAGGGCGCACAGCCCACCGACCGTATTGCACGCATGCTGGAAGCTGCCGGCACCCTTAACAAGGCCGAGCGCAACAACCCCAACAAGGGTACCCCGGGCAAGAAAGCTCAGGAACGCGCAGAAGAGAAAGCTGCAAAGGTTGCTGAAGCCGCCGAGGCAGCTGCTGCTCCGGCTGAAGAAGCAGCGGCAGAAGAGTAAGCAGGTCAGCGCGTGCAGGATCAGGATTTCACCGACGATTTTCGCACGCAGTTTGAACTGTTGATGCGGCTCCGGCGCGATGTGCGCCGATTCCGCACCGATCCCGTGGACGAGGCGGTGCTGACGCGCTGCCTCGACACATTTCGTCTGGCCCCTTCGGTGGGCCTGAGCGAACCCTGGCGCGTCATTCGCGTCGAAAGCGAAGCGGCGCGTGCCGCCGCGCTGGAAAATTTCCAACACGCCAATGAAAAGGCCCTTGCAGGCTATTCGGGCGACAAGGCGCTGAAATACAGCCGCCTGAAGCTGTCCGGCATGCAGGAAGCGCCTGTTCAGCTAGCTGTTTTCTCGGACGAGTCGACCAACAAAGGTCTGGGGTTGGGCGCGGGCACGATGCCCGAGATGCGCCGCTATTCTGTAGTTGCCGCAATCACCTTGTTCTGGCTCGCTTTGCGGGCCGAGGGGTTGGGTCTGGGTTGGGTCTCGATCCTTGATCCCGAACGGATGAAACGTGACCTTAACGTACCAGACGATTGGTCCCTCGTCGGCTATTTCTGTGTCGGCTTTCCGGAAGAAATGTCTGAAAGACCCGAACTTGAGCGTGCAGGCTGGGAACAGCGCAGCGCCCGGTTGCATATCGAAACGCGGTAAAGCCAGATGTTCGGACTGATACGGCTTCCCATCCTGTTGCTGATCGCTTTTATTGTGGGCGTGTTCTTTGAGCGCAATAACCAACGCGAGGCATGTGCCCCGCTTGGAGACTGGCAGGACGGACTATGTGTAACGACGGAAGAGCCAAATGACTGATCTGATCTGCGTGGGCAGCGTTGCGGGGTCTTACGGCGTGCGCGGCGAAGTGCGGCTTAAAAGTTTTTGCGCCATCCCTGAGGATATCGAGACCTATTCGCCCTTAACTGACGAAGACGGCAAGGAACGCTATCCCCTGGTGCTGACCCGCCCAATCAAAAACGGCTTTGCGGCGCGTTTGGGTGGGATCGAGACCAAAGAACAGGCAGACGCCATCAACGGCCTCCGCTTATTCGCGCGGCGTGATCAGCTGCCATCATTGCCTGATGACGAATTCTATCACACCGACCTGATCGAGCTTGAGGTCTATGACACCGGCGGAACGCTGCTGGGTCGTGTGAAGTCGGTACAAAACCACGGCGCCGCAGATCTGCTGGAACTGCACGGGCCGGGGTTGAAAGGCACCGTTTTTCTGCCCTTCACGCTTGAGGTTGTTCCAACTGTGGATCTGGACAAAGGCCGCATCATCGCAGACCCGCCCGAGGGGCTGATCTGATGCGACGCGTTCTGCTGCATCTGGGGCTACACAAGACCGGAACCACTGCAGCACAATCGTTTCTGTATGAAAATCGCGAATTGATCTGGCCACATTTTGCGCTGTTGCTGCCTTACAAGACGCGCAAATTGGGGCTGTCAGGTGCCGCGACCCGCCATTCCATCTATGGAACCGTGGGAACGCTGTCCGAATTCAGCTCGCAGACCCGAGAGTATCTGGCCACGCGGAACTTCGGCACGAAACGCGGCCTGATCGTCAGTGAAGAGAATTTCAGCGGCCTGCGTCCCAGCCGCAATATCGACCAGGGATATGCCGCCGCACCGGATCTGGCCGCTTGTCTGGTGGATGCCATCCGCGATCGGTTTGAGGATCAGGAGGTCGATATCACGATCTACCTGTCCTTGCGACAGCGCGGAGCGTGGTTGCGCAGCCTTTGGGCACACGATCTTCAGAGAACCCGCGAGGTCCAGGAATTCGACATCTTCCGCGCGAACATGGATCACCTGCCCCCGCTCGAGGAAACCGTCTCGGACATTCGCAAGAAACTGCCGTCGGTCACTGTGACCGAAGAGTGGCTGGAAGAGACGCATTTGCGACGCTTTGGTCCCGGTACGCCTTTTGCCGAATTCCTGAACTTGCCTCGGGAAAAAGCGCAGCTTTTGGTGCCGCCCACAAAATCCAACAGCAGGCTGCCGGAAAGCGTGTTGGCGGAATTGCTGACGCTGAACCGATCCCATCTGGACGAAGCGGAGTTGACCCGGCAAAAAGCGCTGGTAGTAGAGCGGGCAAAGAACGCGATGGTCGGCACAATATGACAGACAAGCCAAGCAAATCTCACGGACGCAAGGCAATCCGACCCACGCTGAAGCCGCGTGAATTGATGACTCCGACACCTGATCTGCACGGGGTCTGGAAGGCGAAAATCATCACCCTGTTCCCTTCCGCCTTTCCCGGCGTTCTCGGCGAAAGCTTGACGGGCAAAGCCTTGCAAGATGGATTGTGGCAGTTAGAGACGGTTGACCTGCGCCAGTTCGGCGTTGGCAAGCATCGCAATGTCGATGACACGCCGGCTGGCGGCGGCGCGGGTATGGTGTTGCGCGCAGACGTGCTGGGTGAGGCAATCGAACACACAATGGCTGGCGTGCAGGGCAACTGGCCATTGATCTACCTCAGCCCGCGCGGTCGCCGCATGGATCAACGTATGATGCAAAACCTCGCACGCTGCGACGGCATGACCTTGCTCTGCGGTCGGTTCGAAGGCGTCGATGAACGCGTGTTGGAACATTACGGCGTTCAGGAAGTCAGCCTTGGGGATTTCGTGATGACCGGCGGCGAGATCGCAGCCCAGGCGCTGATTGACTCAACTGTGCGGTTGATTCCCGGCGTATTGGGCAACCAGGCCTCAGCCGAAGACGAAAGCTTTTCCTCGGGTCTTTTAGAGCACCCGCAATACACCCGACCCGCAGATTGGAAAGGCCGCCCGATCCCCGACATTCTGATGTCTGGTCATCACGGGCGCATTGCCGAATGGCGGCACCAGATGTCTGAAGAGATCACCCGCAAGCGACGCCCTGATCTGTGGGAACGCTATGAGGAATCCGGGGACGACACACAGGATTGATACCCCGAGTGTGGCTAGTATGCAGCACGTTCCTGTATTTAGCGGACACCGCTTGAAGCTGAAGTTCTGAAAAAATACTCATCTTGCAGATATTGTAAAATGCGATTTCAATTCAACGCATAACAGGCTGCTAAATGAAAAAAATCATATGCTTAGCTATGCTTGCCCTTTCAGCTTGCACAACCAAGCCTCTTGAGATGGCAGTGCCCACTCAGGCGGGCCATAACCTGCACTCCGCAAAGGTCGCCGTGCAATCATGCGCCGCCGAGGAAGATATTGGGGGCAACAGCGCGGTGATTGGTGGATACGCCACGAATATCCTGCTGTGGGGCGTGATCCTGGGCCCCATCGTCACGGCGCCCTTCGACGATAAGCTTCGCTCACAGGGTGAAATTGACCAGGTGCACCGCTGCATGACCAAACTTGGCTTCGAGCGACGCGAACTGACTGATGGAGAGCGGTTCTGGCTGCATCACACATCTGGCGAAGAACGGGTACGCCGTCTGGATCACCTTGTGGCCGGAGGGACCATTGAAATTTATGGGGCATCAAGTGGCTAGGCGCCTCCCGCCTTCCATCTGGCCCATATCTCAGGCGGGCCGTTGAATGTGTTGATGTCCACTTTCCCCTGAACGCCAGGAACCAAACCCGTGCCCGTATACTGCCAAAACCGCCATGCGGCCTTGGGGTAAACGTTGCGCGGGTGCCCGGCGACGGACCGTAGCCAGAATTCCGTCTTGGGCAGGCGCGCTATGTCGGTATCACCGTAGAAATCCACGGTCGTATAGACGATCGGGCGGCGGCCATAGTGGCTTTCCAGGATATCAAGGAACCGCTTCGCCTCGGACCGGACGGTGGCGCCATCGGGTCTGATGGTGCAGGTCTTTGAATGTGGCGTCCATTCCATATCCAGCACATGCGGCAGGTCGGCACCTCGGGGCACGTTCTCGATGAACCATTTTGCCTGCTCATGCGCCGGTCGGCAAAAATAGTAATAGTGATAAGCACCCCATGGAACACCGGCGGCTTGCGCGCCGCGCCGGTGATCATCAAACAAAGGGTCGGCCACGTCCCCCCCCTCGGTCGCCTTGATGAATACGAAACTGACACCGGAGGACTTGGCCCTGCGCCAGTCAATCGGACCCTGCCATCGTGAAACATCGAGCCCGTGAACCGGATAGTGCCCCGGATGCCGGCCTTCCCACTCATGCGGCTTGGCATCCCCAAAGCTTGGAAAAATGACCGAGGGCGACGTGGTGCTCAGAAATGCCTTAGCTTCGACCTGTTGGGGCGGAGGGCTGCTGCGACCGCAGGAAAGGGTCGCGAAGGCCAAAACAGCCAGCATCAATGCTGTGCGCATGGTATGTTCCTGTTCTAAATTTCTGCTCTTATAATTCCCTCTAGAATGCCTGATCTGCCTGACAAGGCAACGGTGTTGTTGGCCGGTGGCGAAATCTTACCATTCGGCCCTGACCATTCTTGCGATTCAGGCTTGATCCCTGCCCACAAAGCCCGTAAAGCAGCGCAATCCGGTGCCGCGACATGCGACTCCGGTGTTTTGGTTTGCATCATGGCGTGACGCCCGGCTTTCTTCGGCCACGGCGCGGCAGGGCGGACCGGACCAAAGGAATATTCGATCTGACCTCTGGCGGGCTGTACGCAGGACCCGGTGAAGACCAAGAGCTCTCAGGCCGTGCTCAACTTCGTGGACCAACCACGAGCAGATAGGAGAAATGCGATGGACCTGATCGCACAGCTTGAGGCGGAACAGATTGCCGCCCTGGGGAAAGACATCCCCGATTTCAAAGCCGGAGACACCATCCGTGTCGGCTTTAAAGTGACCGAAGGGTCGCGCACCCGTGTACAGAACTACGAAGGCGTCTGCATCGCCCGCAAAGGCGGCAACACCATCGCCGGTGCGTTCACCGTTCGCAAAATTTCGTTTGGCGAAGGTGTGGAGCGTGTGTTCCCGCTGTATTCGACCAACATCGACAGCATCACCGTTGTCCGCCGTGGCCGCGTCCGTCGCGCCAAACTGTACTATCTGCGCTCGCGCCGTGGTAAATCCGCGCGTATCGCAGAAGTCACCAACTACAAGCCCAAGGCTGGCGCCGAAGCGTAAGGAACGGAAAGATGAAAAAAGACATCCATCCCGATTATCACGTCATCGACGTCAAAATGACCGATGGCACCGTAGTTCAGATGAAATCCACCTGGGGCGCTGAAGGCGATCAGCTGGCTCTGGAAATCGACCCCTCTGTGCACCCTGCATGGACCGGTGGTTCGTCGCGCCTGTTGGACGCCGGCGGCCGTGTGTCGAAGTTCAAGAAAAAATACGAAGGTCTGGGCTTCTAAGCCGGAACCTTTTGAGATGCGAAGGGCCGCCCACCGGGGCGGCCTTTTTTTGTGGGTAGAACGTTGCCAGAAATTAGTGGCTAAGCCAGCCGCATGATCAACTCGACCTCACCACCGACAAGCCGGCCAGTCGGCGCAAACCCGAACGATTTATAAAGCGGCAGCGCACTGCCGGGTTCGTCGACGACGCTGATCACCAGGTTAGAGCGACCCTTTTTCAAAGCCACGGATTTCGCAAAATCCAATGCGGCCATTCCATAGCCCCGGCCCTGACGAGATTTATCGACCATCAGCCGCCAGATATAGACGCCATCCGGGTCATCCTCGTCATCCAATTCTGCATCGGGATGTGCCATGTCGATAATGGCAAGCAATCCCACCGCATCGCCGCCATCCCAAATGCCATAGATTTCTGACCCCGGTTCGAAAATCGACTGCGCCATCGTCATTAGATTTGTCGCGACAAACCCTGCCTGATTTTCGCGCACAGACAATGCCACCAAAGGGCGCAAGGTTTTTTGAGAGAGTAATGCAAACTCAACCATGGAGACCTACTATCACAGCCGGATTTCCAGTAGAAGAATTGCCAACAGTTGAAGCGAACTCAACTCTTCGCACGCGTCAGCTCGGCTGCGCTGTGTACGGGCGGAACCGGGCCCCGAAGCAACATCAGCGCCAAAGCCATCCCGACTAGAGCCGCCACCGCGGCAACAAGCATCGTGCTGTCGAAGGCGTTGTCCTGCAAGTCCCTAAGGGCCTTGGCTAAAGCGCTGCTAGTTTCAGGATCCATTTTAGCGATCAGTTGTTGGATTTGACTCGGCGTCCCATGGGTTAGGGCATGGGCCAGATCTTCTCGCTGGTCGGAACCGGCGGGCAAAGCATTCATGACGTCGGAAATACCTCTGCGGGTCGTTATCGCTTCGGCCAAACCTCCGACCACGGCGCCCAGTGTCGCGCCAAAATACAGGCAGGCGTTAATCACCCCGGATCCCTGCCCCACATGTTCTTCTGGCAACACGCGCAGACCGAGCCGGGGTAAAAGTGAAAAACAGATACCTAATCCAATGCCGACGATCATCAGCTTCCACCAGATCTCGGCATATTGAGTGGAGTTCGAAGTTGTCATCAACAGCAAGAACCCACAGGCCATCGCCCCCAAGCCGATCACGATAGGCCATTGAAAGCTGTAGGGCGCCAGAAACCGGGGTGCAGTGACCGAGATCACGAACATGCTGAGGCTAAGCGGCATGATCGCTAAACCTGCGCCGATGGGCGAATAACCGAAGGCATCCGGGGATTGAACGAACGTGTTGAAATACACAAAGAAACAGAACAGCGTGAAGCCGGTGAAGAACATGCCAACGGCGGCCATGAAATAACGCGGATGCTTGAAGTATCGCAGTTCGATCAACGGATCGTCGCTGCGGCGAGACACGATAACAAGGATGATTGTCGCAACCGCCGCAACACCCAGCGGCATCAATGTCATCGGCGTTGCCCACCCGCTGCTTTCCCCATTGCTGAGCGCAAAGGACAGCGGGCCAAGGAACAACAGCAACGCAAAAGCGCCCGGATAATCAAACTTGGCCTCGGCCTGACGCGTGTCCGGCACGTAACCGCGTCGGCTAACATGCAGCCCAATCAGGAAGGCGAACACCAGCAACACCAGATCGGTCGCAAACACCGCACGCCAGCTGATATAGTGGGCAAAGGCACCGCCGACGATCGGGCCGACGCCAATGGCAAGTCCGACAATTGCACCCCATGCGCCGGTAACACCTGCACGCTGTTCTTCGGGTGTGGCGGCGGTGAGCAATGACAGAGATGTTCCAAATAGGGCCGCAGCACCCGCACCCTGCGCCCCACGCCCAAACAGAAGCATCGCGCCGTCTTGCGCAAACAGGACCGAGGCGGACCCAATTCCGAAGACAATCATACCAGCGAAGAACACGCCCATCTTGCCGGTGATATCGCCCAACCGGCTGACTATTGTGACCAGCGTGGCGCTGGCCACGGTATAGGTTGCCATCACCCATTGCAGACCGGATGGCGTCAAATCGAACTCGGCCTTGAGGTTGGGCAGGATGGTCGCAACAGCCGTTGTGTTAAACCCAACAACCATCATACAGATAGCCGTCATCGCCAGCACAACGCGGGCACCCCCCTCGTGCGTTGGGTCAGAAGGCGTCTTGTCGGTCATAATTCCACCCCAAAACTCATTGTTCTTAAATGCAATTCATCAGCAGTTTAGCGTTTTTTGTCGCTGCGCATAGGGTCGGCTTTAGATCCAGTAAGACAGAGCCACCGGCAGGACGATGATCGTGACCAGCGTCGACACAAGAATGAAACCAGCAACATCCGGCCCGTATTCCGGTACGTGCTGGTCAATGAACAGGTAAGTCGCAACCGAGGACGGCATCAGGCAACACAGGATCACCGCGCCGCGCTCAGCCCCGGTGAAACCAAAAACCCATACCAAAGCGCTGGCGATTGCAATCGCCATGACCAGATGCAGAACGGTCAACAGCACCGCCCGGCCCAGGCTTTTGATCCGCAACGTCGCCAGCGTATGGCCCAATGTCAGCAGCATCAGTGGGATCGACAGCCCCCCAAGAATGTCAAAGGATTTTGCCAGCGGTTGAGGCAAGCTAGATCCGCTCGCCATAAGGATCAGGGATAGGATCACTGCATAAATGATCGGGGACGTGACGAGCTTTCTGGGTGAAAACTCCCCCGCCGGTATCCACATACCGACGGTGAAAATGCTGATCAGCACCACCACGACGAATCCCATTGTATAGGCCATTCCCGCATCACCCAACGCAAGCAAGGCGATAGGCAACCCGATATTGCCCACGTTCCCATGCATAAGCGGCGTCAAAAAGGCCCGAACCGGCAGACGCATGGTTTTAAGTGCCAGAAATCCCAACACTCCGAACCCCGCAATGGCCAGCGCTGCGGCCGTCATGACGTCCAGAAAGGTGCCTACCGCGATCTTGGTTGTGGACAGGTGCGAGATGATCAGCGTCGGGTACCCAACGCGCGAAACGATCCCACCGATAACTTTGTTGTCGAACGGTGCCTTGATCGCGGCAAGGGCATAGCCGATTCCGGCGCAGATCAGCACCGGCAGAACCACGTTCAAAACGTTCAAAAACAGATGGTCCAACCGGTTCCCCTATTGCAAAACCCTGATTTGAACTGTGAAACAGCCTATTCGCTTTGGCAAGCGCGGGTCCTAACCGACCCAGCCGGTTGAGTTTTCCAAATTAGAGCCTGATATTGCTCTGCGCGGGCGCTTGGGGTTCTTCCCTTCCCGGCCTCCACAACATATAGTGGTTGGTAACAACGTGTGGTTAAGCACGGCGGGACGTGGGAATACAAGCATGGCACATATTATCGTAGTGGGGAACGAGAAGGGCGGCGCAGGCAAATCGACCGTGTCGATGCATGTAGCGACCGCACTGGCGCGATTGGGTCACAAGGTCAGCACACTGGACCTTGATCTTCGACAGCGCAGCCTTGGTCGGTACTTCGAGAACCGCGGCAATTTTCTAAAAAACGCGGGCCTGACCCTGCCCGGCCCCCGCCATCATGACCTGCCCGAGATTGATGCGTCCAAACTGAAGCCCGGCGAGAATATCTATGATCACCGCTTGTCCGCCGCGGTATCCGAACTGGAAAGCGACAGCGATTTCATCCTGATCGATTGTCCCGGATCGCACACCCGCCTAAGTCAGGTGGCACATTCGCTGGCCGATACGCTGATCACGCCACTGAATGACAGCTTTATTGACTTTGACCTGCTTGCACGGATCGACTCGAAGGGTGAAAAAATCCTGGGCCCGTCTGTCTATTCGGAAATGGTGTGGAACGCGCGCCAACTGCGCGCGCAGGCGGGACTAAAGCCCATCGACTGGGTGGTTGTCCGCAACCGCGTCGGCACCCAGCGCATGGTCAACAAGGAAAAGATGCAGCGCGCGATTGAGATGCTGTCCCAGCGCATCGGCTTCCGCGTCGCTTCGGGTTTCTCCGAGCGGGTTATATTCCGCGAGCTTTTCCCACGCGGCCTGACCTTGCTGGACCTCAAGGATATCGGGGTCAAACAGCTGAACATTTCGAACATCGCTGCACGGCAAGAGCTGCGCGACATGATGAAAGAACTGAACCTGCCGGGCGTTGAGATCGACTTCTAACGGCCACGTTCGGGCGTTCCAGCCCCAGCGCTACCATACCTCGCTAAAATTGTAGATCGGGTGTGCGCCCCTGCCCTTTTGGGCAATGAGTTTTGACAATACCGGGCGCCTGAAGCTTCAGCGTCGCGTTCAGGCTGACTCTGGACCGCCATTGGTTTCTTTAACTAAAATACAACTACCCAAAGCACCTTTTTGGTATTTTTGATAATCACCACTTTCCACCTGATCTAATAATAGACAACTTTGAATGGATCAGGATGTGAATTCCACACCGGGTTATCAAGGGACAGGACGCCAAATCGCGCGTTGACGGGAGGACAGCCATGACCAATTCATCCATTGGGACGCCGGAGCAACTTCGGGATCCAAACTATTTTCCAGCCATTTACCGGGCCGTACCGCTGGGGATACAGCACGTTCTTGCAATGTTCGTGTCGAACGTTACTCCGGCGATTATCGTTGCCGGCGCGGCGGGTTTTGGTTTTGGTTCAAACAGCCCGGACTTTCCCGAGTTGCTGTATCTGATCCAGATGTCGATGCTTTTCGCCGGTGTTGCCACGCTGTTGCAAACGGTAACGCTTGGCCCGGTTGGCGCAGCGCTTCCGATCGTACAGGGCACATCCTTTGCCTTCATTCCGATCATGATCCCTCTGGTTGCCGGAAAAGGCGTTGACGGTCTTGCCGCCCTGTTCGGGGGCGTGATTATCGGTGGTTTGTTTCATGCCCTGTTGGGCACGGTGATCGGCAGGATTCGCTTTGCACTGCCGCCACTGGTGACCGGATTGGTTGTGACGATGATCGGTCTTGCGCTGGTGAAGGTCGGCATCGAATACGCTGCGGGAGGTGTTCCAGCCAAGGCCGCTGGTGCTGAAAGCTATGGCTCATTGTCCAGCTGGACACCCGCGCTGATCGTTGTGTTTGTCACGCTGGGGCTGAAGTTCTTCGCGCGTGGCATGCTTTCCGTATCGGCTGTCCTGGTCGGTATTTTGGTGGGCTATGTTTATTGCCTACTGGTTGGGAAGCTGCCTGTCGAAGTGATCTCAGGCTCGTGGGAACGCTCTGCAGCTTTTGCACTGCCGCAGCCGTTCAAATACGGTTTCGAGTTCTCGTTCGCCGCAGTAATCGGTTTCTGCCTCATGGCCTTTGTGTCCGCTGTCGAAACGGTCGGCGATGTCTCGGGGATCACCAAAGGTGGCGCAGGTCGTGAGGCCACCGACAAAGAGATACAGGGCGCCACATATGCTGACGGTTTCGGCTCTGCCATTGCTGGTGTGTTTGGCGGCTTCCCGAACACCTCGTTCAGCCAGAATGTCGGTCTGATCGCTATGACCGGCGTCATGAGCCGCCACGTGGTCACCATTGGTGCCATTTTCCTGATTGTGTGCGGTCTGGTGCCCAAGGTCGGCGGGTTGATCCGAACGGTTCCGATCGAAGTGCTGGGCGGCGGCGTCATAGTCATGTTCGGCATGGTTGTCGCCGCAGGCGTATCCATGTTGTCGGATGTTGTATGGAACCGCCGGAACATGGTGATCTTTGCGGTTTCGCTTTCGATTGGTCTGGGGCTTCAACTCGAAGTCATGAACGTGGCACCCGGATCGGTAAATGCGCTGCAGCACCTGCCCGACACCCTGCGGGTTTTGGGCGCGTCAGGCATCCTTCCAGCAGCGTTTATCGCTATTGTGCTTAACCTCATCCTGCCAGAGACACTCGCTGATGAGGCGACAGAAGAAGTCTCTGGGGGTATGGCCGGCCACGGGCGGGGCGCGTTGGTTAAGGACGATCACGTCTGAGCCAGAAACCATTGCTTGGGCCTGTTCACAAATGGATAGGCCCATGCCGCAGTTAATTTCGGCCACGAAACGCAAACTCAATCCCGTGCGTCATTCGCCTTGTAAACCGTAAACAGTTCTTTCGGTTCCGGCACTCCACGCAGCATATAGCGACCGACAGAGACCAGCTCTGACGCGGCAGGTCGTGCAGCCTTTGCCACATCGTCCGAGATCAGGATCCGTTGCCCCAGCGACCGGTGCATTCCGGCAATCCGCGCGGTCTGGTTGACGGTCGGGCCGATGACGGTGAAGTCCAGGCGGTTCTCAGAACCAATATTGCCGTACAGAATCTCACCTGCATGCAGAGCCAGCGTATAGTTCGACACAGGCAGGCCATCGGCGGAACGTTGCGCGTTCAGTTTCGCCATCGATGTCTCCAATTCGGCGACGGCCGCCAGTGCCGCACGCGCGTCCGCATCGATCTCTCCGACATCGAACATGGCCATTAGCCCGTCGCCCATGAACTTGAGGATGCTTCCATCGCATTTGTGGACCACGTCTATCGCAGCGGCCAGATACTCGTTTAGCATCTCAATAAGGGCATCGCCCGGCAGCTCTTCGGACAGGCTGGTGAATCCCTCAAGGTCAAAGTTCCAGATCACTGCATCGATCTGCTGAAGCGACCCACGCCTGATCTCGCCGGACAAAACGCGCCGACCGGCATCACGACCCAAATAGACGCGCATCAGGTCCTTTGATATCCGCTGGTTGTTTGCCGATTTCAAAGCCAATCCGAGATGTGGCAGGGCTGTATTGATCAACGCCAGATCGCTGTCCTTGAACCCCTCGGGCGCGTTTGACGTCCAGGACAACAATACACCGTTCACCGCCTTTTTGGCGTCCTTCGGCTGATTATGAGTCGGAATGTCAAAGGACACACCCGTCGCGTAATATTCAGTGGCGCCATGTTCGCGCAGGTCATTCAGTAAGGGAAATCGGCTTGGTTCATTCTGATCCACCAACCGTTCGTGCACAACGCTTTCGCCTTCGTTCAGAACAGCAAACAGAGGGCTAGCACGCCATTGATCGCTGGGTTGTTCAGAGTATTCGAACTTTTGATATTCCCCGCCTTTGCCGTAATACCAGCTATAGCCGGTTCCGCCATAAATCGGGTGCAGGGTCGATTGGGCCGCGTGAAATCGCATTAGCGGAACGCCCAGTTCCACCAGGCGATTGCAGTACTCCTCCAGCAGTTCTTCTTTTTCGACACCCTCAAGCCCGCGCGCCACCAGCCAGTTGATCAGATCGCTTGATTTTGCCGTATCGGCATCCAAGGTCGTCATGTTTTGTCCCATTTTTGTTCTGGGCTTCATCTGGGAATTGAGGCAGTAAATTACCAGTGGTCAATTCATATGCGCCAGACGCCGAAGCATTTTGCGCAACAGTTCTGCTTCGTTTCGGGAAAACAGGCCGGCAAGCTTTGAATCATAGGCCTCGGCCACCAGGCGCAAGTCCCTGTAAACCGTCTGACCTGCGGATGTCAGCGTCAATTGTTCAACCCGGCGGTCGGATGTGTCGCGATTACGGGCTAAGTATCGGCGCTGTTCCAATTTCGAAACTGCACGGCTGACCTTGGTTTTGTGAATTTTGGCGCGCTCACCTATTTCTTTCGCAGTCATCTCGCCGTAATTTCCCAGATGAAACAAGACGCGCCATTCGGTGCGAAGCATTCCGTAACGGTCCTTATAGACCTGCTGAAACTCCAGCGAACTTTCTTCGGCTGCTCGGTTCAGCAGATACGGCAGGAATTCCTGCAGATCAAAGTCATCTTTTTTGGCAGATTTGTCTTGAGTCATGCTTGTTAGTTACAAAATCAACTATTACTCGACAAGCAGCAATTGGAGGAACACAGGATGAACCATCCGACGGATCCGCACAAAATGACGCAAGCCAGCACGACCGTTGGCACGCATGCGGGTTATATGCCCGGCTTTGGAAACGACTTCGAGACAGAGGCCCTGCCCGAGGCGCTGCCGCAGGGTATGAACAGCCCGCAGCGTTGCAACTACGGCCTTTATGGTGAACAGCTTAGCGGCACGGCCTTTACAGCCAATCCGCCCGAGCGCACGTGGTGCTATCGCATTCGCCCGTCGGTCAAGCATTCGCACCGTTATGAAAAAATCGAACTGCCACATTGGAAATCCGCGCCCTGCGTTGACCCGGACGTGATCAGCCTTGGCCAATACCGCTGGGACGCAGTGCCTCATTCCGATGAGGGGCTGACATGGCTCACCGGTATGCGCACCATGACAACGGCGGGGGATGTGAACACGCAGGTGGGCATGGCCAGCCACATCTATCTGGTCACCGACTCTATGGAGGATGACTATTTCTTCTCGGCCGATTCCGAGATGTTGGTGGTGCCACAGGAAGGTCGCCTGCGGTTCGCGACTGAACTCGGAATCATTGATCTGGAACCCAAGGAAATCGCCATTCTCCCCCGTGGCCTCGTGTACCGTGTCGAGGTGCTGGAAGGCCCGGCGCGCGGGTTTGTCTGCGAGAACTACGGCCAGAAATTCGAATTGCCCGGCCGCGGTCCAATTGGGGCCAATTGCATGGCCAATCCACGCGATTTCAAGGCTCCGGTGGCGGCGTTTGAAGACCGCGAGGTGCCTTCGACCGTGACGGTCAAATGGTGCGGGCAGTTCCATACCACAAAGATCGGCCAAAGCCCGCTGGACGTGGTGGCGTGGCACGGGAACTACGCGCCCTACAAATATGACCTGCGCACCTACTGTCCGGTCGGTGCAATTCTATTCGACCATCCTGATCCGTCGATCTTTACTGTCCTCACCGCGCCCTCGGGGCAACCGGGCACGGCAAACATCGATTTTGTCCTGTTCCGCGAACGCTGGATGGTGGCCGAGGATACTTTCCGCCCGCCCTGGTATCATAAGAACATCATGTCCGAGTTGATGGGCAACATTTATGGCCAGTACGACGCCAAACCGCAGGGGTTTGTTCCGGGCGGCATGAGCCTACACAACATGATGCTACCGCATGGGCCGGATCGGGAAGCGTTTGAAAAAGCATCAAACGCGAACCTCGGGCCAGACAAGCTGGACAACACGATGTCCTTCATGTTCGAAACCCGATTCCCGCAGCATCTGACACCATTTGCAGCCAACGAAGCCCCGTTGCAGGATGACTACATCGACTGCTGGACGTCGCTTGAGAAAAAGTTCGACGGCACGCCGGGCAAAAAGTGACACCCAAAAGAGGTTTGAATACATGCCATTAATGAAATCCTGGGTGGCCTCGGCCAATGACGCCGATCACCCGTTTCCTCTGAACAACTTGCCATACGGCGTTTTCTCGACCGAAGGAGGTGATCCGCGGTGCGGTGTGGCGATTGGCGAAATGATTTTGGACGTCACCGCAGCCGAGGCACGGGGCCTGATCGAACTGGCAGACGAGCCACTCTTCGACCTGCCGTTCTGGAACCCGTTGATGGAGGAAGGTCCTGCCGTCTGGGCTGCTTTGCGCAACCGCCTGACCGCATTGTTGGCCGAAGGCGCAGAAGAGCAGGCGCAGGTTGAACCGTTGCTTATTGCCCAGATCGACGCCGAAATGCACATGCCTTTTGCGGTCAGCGAATACACCGATTTCTATGCCGGACGTCACCACGCGCAAAACGTTGGCACCATGTTCCGCGGACCGGAAAATGCCCTTCCGCCGAACTGGTTGCATATCCCCATCGGGTATAACGGCCGGGCTTCTTCCGTTGTCGTGTCGGGCACCGATATCCGTCGGCCTTGGGGTCAGCTCAAGTCGCCCGATCATGACATGCCCGCTTTTCTGCCCAGCCGTCGTTTTGACATCGAGCTTGAGATGGGCGCGATTGTCGGTACACCCTCGGACGGACCCATCTCGGTTCAGGAGGCCGACGACAACATCTTTGGCTATGTTCTGCTGAACGATTGGTCCGCACGCGATATTCAGGCCTGGGAATATCAACCCTTGGGGCCGTTTCAAGCCAAAGCCACAGCCACTTCGATCAGCCCGTGGATTGTGACAAAGGCGGCGCTGGAACCCTTCCGCTGCGACACGCCTGCGCGTGAATTCGAGTTATTGGATCACATCAAAGACTGCGGTCCGATGCTGTATGACATTGATCTTGAGGTCACGATGGAGCCCGACGGCAAGGGCGCCACAGTCATTGCCCGAACAAATTACAACGAAATGTACTACTCGGCCGCCCAACAACTGGCACACCATTCGACCTCAGGCTGCCCAATGAACACGGGCGATCTGCTTGGGTCTGGCACGATTTCCGGTCCAACAAAACCGGAGCGGGGCTCGCTGCTGGAACTCAGCTGGGGTGGAAAGGAACCGCTGACGCTGGATACCGGTGAAACCCGCACATTTATCGAGGACGGTGACACACTGACCCTGACAGGTGCCGCCAAGGGCCAAGGTTACACCATCGGGTTTGGCGACTGTGTCGGGACCCTGCTGCCCGCCCTTGAAAACCCATACGCCCGATAAGGAACTCATCATGGCTAAGGCATTCGCATCCCAGGGGGACATGTCCGAAAAGAAGATCTCTTTCACCGAGGTCGGCGAGGGCCTTTATGCCTTCACCGCCGAAGGCGATCCAAATTCCGGCGTCATCATTGGCGATGACAGCGTCATGATTGTCGAGGCGCAGGCGACCCCGCGATTGGCCAACAAGGTGATCGAATGCGTGCGATCCGTGACCGACAAACCGATCACACATGTTGCGCTGACCCATTACCACGCAGTCCGCGTATTGGGGGCCAGCGCCTTTGGTGCGCAACAGATCCTCATGTCGGACATGGCGCGCGCCATGGTCGTTGAACGCGGGCAAGAGGACTGGGATAGCGAGTTTCAGCGTTTCCCGCGCCTGTTTGAAGGCCATGAAAGCATCCCCGGCCTGACCTGGCCCACCACCACATTCAGTGACACGATGACGGTTTATATTGGGAATCGTCGGGTCGATCTTATGCATTTGGGCCGCGCACACACCGCAGGTGATATCGTCATTCACGTACCCGATCAGAATGTCATGTTCACCGGTGACATCGTCGAATACCACTCGGCCTGCTATTGCGGCGACGGGCATTTCAGCGTTTGGGGTGATACGCTGGATGAAATCAAGTGGTTCGACGTTGATGCCATCGCACCGGGTCGCGGAGACGCTCTGGTCGGCAAGGACATGGTCAATGCAGCCATCGAGAACACACGCGACTTCGTCGAAAGCACCTATCGGCCCGCCGCAAAGGTTGCAGCCCGTGGCGGTTCTCTGAAAGAGGCATGGGACGCGGTGCGCGCCGAATGCGATCCAAAATTCGCGGATTACGCGATCTACGAACATTGCCTGCCCTTCAATGTCGCCCGCGCCTATGACGAAGCGCGCGGTATCGACACGCCCCGTATCTGGACCGCCCAGCGCGACTTGGAGATGTGGGAGGCCCTGCAGGGCTGAAGTAGACGGGCAAACTTGATCCAGATCGTTTTGCACAGGGGAAATAAGTGGAATCATAGGGCAAGGCCTTCTGGCGCACATGTGCCAGAGGGCGGGATCTAGTGCGCCCACGGCGCCTGAGTATCGGGGGAGAGCCCATGAACAAGATTTTCGAAGTTCCACTCTATGCCTATCAACGCAGCCCGGATCAGGACACGGCAAGCTCGGTACGACACAAGGTTATCGTGATTGGTGCCGGCCCGGTTGGGTTGGCCGCAGCCATTGACCTGGCCCAGAAAGGGGTCCCCGTCGTCGTGCTCGACGACAATGACAAGGTTAGCTTTGGTAGCCGCGCGATCTGCTTTTCACAGCGGTCTCTGGAAATCGCCGACCGTCTGGGCGCCGGGGATAAATTGGTCGATAAAGGCGTGCTGTGGGATGCCGGCAAAGTCTTTTTTGACAACCGTCAGGTCTATGAGTTTCACCTGCAACCCGACGCGGGCTATGCGCACCCCGCCTTCATCAATCTGCAACAATACTATTTTGAAAAAGCGCTTGTTGAGCGGGTACGGGAATTGCAGGCTGAGGGCGCGCCGATTGAAATTCGCGGCCAGAACAAGGTCGAAGCCGTCGGCACGCACAACGATCACGTCAAGCTTGAAGTCGAAACTCCCGAAGGCCCCTATAACGTTGAGGCGGATTGGCTGATTGCCTGTGATGGGGCAAACTCGCCCACCCGCCGCATGCTGGGCCTGGATTTCGAAGGCCGCGTATTCGAAGACAACTTTTTGATCGCTGATGTTGTGATGCAGGCGGATTTTCCGAGCGAGCGTTGGTTCTGGTTCGACCCGCCGTTCAACCGGGGACAGTCCGCGCTGCTGCACAAACAGCCGGACAACGTGTGGCGGATCGACCTGCAACTGGGAAAAGACATCGATCCAGAACATGAAAAACAACATGAAAACGTGATCCCGCGGCTCAAGGCCATGTTGGGTGAAGACGTGAAATTCGAACTCGAATGGGTCTCGATCTACACGTTCCAGTGCCGCCGAATGGAGCGGTTCCGCCATGGTCGCGTATTGTTTGCTGGCGACAGCGCTCATCAGGTCAGCCCATTTGGCGCTCGGGGGGCCAACTCTGGCATACAGGACGCAGACAACCTGTGCTGGAAGCTGAAGCTAGTCATTGACGGCGATGCGCCCGAGGTTTTGCTGGACAGCTACAATCGCGAACGGGTCGAGGCTGCGGATGAGAACATCAGCGCATCTACGCAATCGACAGAGTTCATCACGCCCAAATCCGACATGTCGCGCCTGTTGCGGGATGCTGTTTTGGACCTCAGTGAGCGTTATGAGTTTGCGCGCCCGCTGGTCAATTCCGGTCGCTTGAGCACACCTTGCGCCTATACCGCATCATCGCTCAGCTCTGCCGACGCGCTGAACGGGCCAGAGCTGACACGCCCCGGTTCCGCTTGCCCGGACGCACCTTTGAGCGATGAATTCCTGCTACCAAAACTGGCTGGGAAATTCACGCTGCTGACAATTGATGCGGATGCGCCCGACAGGATCGAAGAGGGCGGCGTGCAGGCGACGCGGCTGGCTCTGTCGGTCAAGGATGACCTGTCTTTGGAATTGAAGCGCAGGTATCTGGGTGATGCAACGGGTGCGGTGTACCTGATCCGGCCTGACCAACATGTTGCAGCCCGTCGCGACACATTCGAAGAAAACGCGTTCCGGCAGGCGATCCGCCGGGCAACAGGTAAGGAGTGAACGAAATGACCGATCTGATCCTTTCCCCCAATCTGGAAAATGCCGACGGTTTCTATGCCGATCTGGTGGCGGCACATGATGGGCTGGTCAAAGCCGACAGTGACGCCCTGAATGCACGTCTGGTTCTGGTCCTGGCCAATCACATTGGGAACGCAAATGTATTGTCTAGCGCCCTGAAAGCCGCCACGCTGAAGGACACCTGACGAACCGAGGAGATCGATGATGAGCGGCGTGGTGCTGTATGACTTTTGGCGGTCTTCGGCCAGCTACAGGGTGCGCATCGCGCTGAACCTGGCTGGGATCAGCTATCGCGCCGTTTCAATTGATCTGACAGCGGGCGAACAAAGGTCCGGCAACCACTTGGCGCGTAACCCACAGGGGCTGGTCCCCGTGCTCGAGATTGACGGGCTGCGGTTGACACAATCTCTGGCCATTATCGACTATCTTGACCAAACTCGCGGCCTTGGACTGTTGCCTCCGGAACCGGCGGCCCGGGCACATGCGCTGGCTTTGGCGCAATCCATCGCGGTCGATGTGCATCCGGTCTGCAATTTGTCCGTCGCGCAGTATGCGGCCGCGCTGAGTGATGGTGCTGACGGGATGCCCGGCACCTGGATGCGCCATTTCATTCGCCCCGGCCTACTGGCTTTTGAGGCGCTTCTCGAGGGCTTCGAACAAGCGCCCTATTGCACCGGGGCCAAGCCCGGACTGGCCGATGTTTGCCTGGTCCCGCAAATGTACAATGCGCGCCGTTGGGACGTGGATTTATCGGACTTGCCGCGCAGTATAAACGCCGAGGCCGCTTGTGCCGAACATCCCGCCTTTGCCGCAGCCCACCCAGATCTCCACGCACCCACTTGATCTGGCGCACAGAGCCTGTGTGGCGGCGCAAGTGGCAATACCATTTGCAGCACCGTACCTTGTTCGAAACGTATGCAAGAGGCCCCAATGTCAGAGATCACCGGCTATCACGCCCATGTCTATTTCGACGCAAACACGCAAGCCATTGCCCAGCAGGTCTGTGAAGAGGTCGCCGATCTGTTTCCGGTACAGATGGGGCGCATGCATGCCAAAAATGTAGGCCCCCACCCGCGATGGAGCTGCCAGTTGGGCTTTGGCCCGGACGCGTTCGATCAAGTCATGCCGTGGCTGATGCTGAACCGGCAAGGCCTAACCATTTTCACCCACCCGGAAACCGGCGACCATCTGGCGGACCACCGGGACCGGGCGATCTGGATGGGCGAAATGCTGGATCTTGACCTGTCGATCTTTGACAAGATAGGCGCTTAATTCAGCGCCCGCGCCTGATCCCGTAGTTTGAACTTCTGAATTTTTCCGGTCGAGGTTTTGGGCAAAGGTCCGAACACCACCGTCCTTGGTGCTTTGAAATGGGCCATGCTATCGCGGCAGAATGCGATGATATCCGCCTCGCTCGCCTGCGTGTTTGGCTTTAGTTCGATGAACGCACAGGGTGTTTCACCCCACTTGTCGTCCGGGCGCGCGACCACGGCCGCCTCCATCACCGCCGGGTGCTTGTAAAGGATATCCTCAACCTCCACGGATGAGATATTCTCGCCACCCGAAATGATGATGTCTTTCGACCGGTCCTTAAGCGCGATGTAGCCGTCCGGATGCATCACCCCCAGATCACCCGAGGCAAACCATCCACCCCGGAACGCCTTGTCCGTGGCGTCGGCGTTCTTGAGGTAGCCTTTCATGACGACGTTGCCTTGCATGAAAATCTCACCCATCGTCTCACCATCAGCAGGCACAGGTTCCAGCGTGTCCGGGTCCGCAACCATCAGCCCCGACAGAGCCGTATAGCGCACACCCTGACGGACCTTCAGCGCGGCGCGGTCTTCGGCCCCCTTGTCGTTCCACTCGTCTTTCCAGGCGCAGACAACCGACGGACCATAAGTCTCAGTCAATCCATAGACATGGGTAACTTCGACGCCCATGTTTTCCATGCTTTCGATCACCGCGGCGGGCGGCGGCGCGCCAGCGGTCATCACCTTGATCTCATGATCGAAATCCTTGAGGTGGTCGGGCGCATTGGCCAGCATGTTAAGAACAATCGGTGCTCCGCAGAAATGTGTTACTTTCTCATCCCGGAATGCGGCATAAATCGGTTCGTCCCGCACGGCCCGCAGACAGACCGAAACACCCGCATTCGCGGCCATCGCCCAAGGAAAACACCAGCCGTTGCAGTGGAACATTGGCAGGGTCCACAAATAGACCGAATGCTTTGGCATGTTCCAGTCCAGCAGGTCCGACTGCGCGTTCAGCGCAGCGCCCCGGTGGTGATACACGACGCCCTTGGGATTGCCTGTTGTCCCCGAGGTATAGTTCAACGTGATCGCGTCCCACTCATCTTTGGGTAAGGACCAGTTGAATTCAGGGTCGCCCTCGGCCAGTAAGGCGTCATAGGTCAGGCCGCCGAGCTTCTCACCACCGTCAAAGCTCGGGTCCTCGATATCGACGATCAGTACATCGTGATCCACCTGTTTCAGCGCCTCTTTGACCACGCCTGAGAACTCGGGATCGACCAGAAGGACTTTGGATTCCGCGTGATTCAGAATGAAGGCAATGATCGGTGCGTCCAATCGAGTGTTGATGGCATTCAGAACAGCACCTGCCATCGGCACGCCAAAATGCGCCTCATACATTTCCGGAATGTTGGCCGCGATGACTGAAACCGTGTCGCCCGTGCTGATTCCGCGGGCGGACAATGCGCCTGCCAGCCGGCGGCAGCGGGCATAGGTTTCAGCCCATGTATAGCGACGCGCGCCGTAAACCACGGAAGGATAATCCGGGTAAATGTGCGCTGTCCGCTCGATAAAACTCAGCGGTGACAACGGCGTATAGTTTGCCCGGCATTTGTCCAAATGACGCTCGTAGATGCTGGCTTGTGTCATTTGCTGACCCTCCCTCTGCGGTTCTGGCGAATTGAGCACAAAGTCGTTCCTCTGACAAACCCGTAATAATACGCCGTGGCCATGGACTGGATTTACGGGATGGTGCAATCTGGCCCTATCTCCGACAGAGCTTTCGCGGTGATCTGAGCCATCGAAAACACAAAGCCGGGACGGCCCTTTTCGCCGCCCGCGCCCCAGCCATTCTGAAAGGACATGTCATGGACGGCACGTTCAACGAAAACGATCTCTCGCACGTGGTCGAAGCCGACCGCGCCCATATCTGGCACCACCTGCTGCAGCATAAGCCATTGGAAAGCAACGATCCGAAGATCATTGTCGAAGGCAAAGGCATGCGTGTCTGGGACCAGAACGGCAAAGAGCATCTGGATGCCGTGTCCGGTGGCGTCTGGACCGTTAACGTCGGCTATGGCCGCGAATCGATCTGTAAGGCGGTTCACGACCAGCTGATGAAGCTGTGCTATTTCGCAAATACCGCAGGGTCTATCCCCGGTTCGATCTTTGCTGAAAAACTGATCAGCAAAATGCCGGGCATGAGCCGCGTTTATTACACCAACTCCGGTTCCGAAGCGAACGAGAAGGCGTTCAAGATGGTTCGCCAGATCGCGCACAAGCGTTATGGCGGCAAAAAAACCAAGATCCTGTACCGTGACCGCGACTATCACGGCTCGACCCTGGCAACCATGTCTGCTGGCGGCCAGGACGAGCGTACGGCGCAGTACGGTCCGTTCGCACCAGACTTTGTCCGCGTTCCGCATTGCATGGAATACCGCAAGCACGAGCTGGGCTTGGAAGAGCTGTCCGGCGAGGCATTCGGCAAAGCAGCCGCGGACGCCATCGAAGAGGTGATCCTGCGCGAAGGCCCCGAAACCGTTGGTGCGCTGTGCCTTGAGCCTGTGACCGCCGGTGGTGGCGTGATTGAAGCGCCCGAAGGTTACTGGGAACGCGTGCAGGAAATCTGCAAAAAGTACGACATCCTGCTGCATATCGACGAAGTCGTCTGCGGCGTCGGTCGTACCGGCACCTGGTTCGGCTATCAGCAATACGGCATCAAGCCTGACTTCGTGACCATGGCCAAAGGCGTTGCCTCGGGCTATGCGGCGATTGCCGTGATGGTTACCACCGAAGAAGTCTTTGACATGTTCAAAGACGACATGTCGGATCCGATGAGCTATTTCCGCGACATCTCGACCTTTGGTGGCTGCACCGCCGGGCCAGCTGCTGCAATCGAAAACATGCGCATCATCGAAGACGAGAACCTGCTGCAGAACTGCATTGATATGGGCGACCGGATGTTGGGCAACCTGCAGGCGCTGATGGATAAGCACGAAGTTATCGGCGACGTGCGCGGCAAGGGTCTGTTCCTGGGTGCCGAACTGGTTTCCGACCGGGCCACCAAAGAGCCCATGGACGAGAAAAAGGTTCAGGCGGTTGTTGCCGACTGTATGGCGCAGGGCGTCATCATCGGGGCCACCAACCGTTCGATCCCCAGCCGCAACAACACGCTGTGCTTCTCGCCTGCACTGATTGCAACCGCAGACGACATCGACCAGATCACTGATGCGGTCGACGGCGCACTGGGTCGTGTGTTCGGCTGAACCTAACTGGAATAAATCTGCCATCACTCATGCAACCACGGCAGATGAACTTAGACCGGCGCGCCCACCGCGCCGGTTTTTTTGTGTTTACACACAAGGGTTTGTCAAATGCGCCAACTCAAGTACCCTGTGGTTATCACACCCCATGCAGGAGACGTGTCCAATGGTACTCAAGCTCATCCGAAGCCTCGCCGCCGTGGCCATCCTTGCGGTCGCCACCCCTTCCAGCGCCGATGAAGGCAGCGGCTTTCCCCAGATCGTCGGCACCTGGCACGGCACCTATCTGGTGGGCTTTGCCAAATCGAACCCGAACCACGCAAAAGGCTTGCTGAAGACCGAGATGGAGCTGGAGATCACCAAGCTGGACGGCAACCTAATCACCGCCACCAATCGCTGGCGGCGCATCGGGGACAAAGATTGGATCGTCGAAGAAGCAATGGGCACCTTCAGCCTGGACGATCCCACTCGCTTTGTTCTGGCCGAGGCCGGGATATCGGGCGACGATGTGTCAGCCGGGATTTTCAACGGAGTCTATCTGGATGACGTGATCATGGTCACCTATGCCGGGCCGGGAACCGGCGTGGCGTTTGCGGCGCAGTTGGTAAAGAAAGACCCAAGCAAATAGGCTTATGGCTCCGCTAAAAATTAGCGAAACACGCCAGCCAAAGTTTGGCCGCCATCCTATCTCTTGCCGTTATGCCGCCACTGATGCAGACTTGAAACAGGAAGGATGTCTGCTTCACCGCTTAGCAAGTTGGCAGACCACCCAGCGCGACACCTTCTTTGAGAGGAGTGTGTCATGGCATCCAAAACTACAGGGTCCACACCACCGGACAACCTGACGCCGCAACAAGCGGCTATGCCCCAAATCAATAGGGTAACTACAAGTGATATCACCGCATCGCTGAAGGCAGGGTTTTCCGACTTTCTGGCGCGCCCCTTCATGAGCGGCTTCTTCGGCCTGTTCTATGCGGTTTTCGGAATCCTGATGGTTTGGAGTCTGGTCTGGCTCGGCAAGATCTGGATGATCATTCCCGCCATTGTTGGATTTCCTCTGGTCGCACCTTTCGCTGCCGCTGGGCTTTATGAAATGTCCCGTCGGTTGCAGAACGGAGAGAGGTTCGGCTGGTCAGAAATCCTGACCGTGATGGCCAATCAACGCAAACGCGAAATGGGCTGGATGGCCTTTGTCACCCTGTTCATTTTCTGGGTTTGGATTTACCAGATCCGGCTTTGGCTGGCGATCACCCTTCAAAACGCATCCTTTTCGGATTTTGAAGGGTTCTTGAATATCGTATTCTTCACACCTCAGGGCTGGACTTTCCTTGCCATTGGCACCTGCGTCGGCGCATTTTTGTCGGCCGTACTATTCTCAGTGACCATCGTTTCCATGCCCATGCTGCTCGACCGGGAAACCAATTTTGTTTCGGCCATGTTGACTTCTTTGCGGGTCGTCGCGGAAAGCCCGGGTGTCATGCTCACTTGGGCCGCGATCATCTCAGTTACCATGCTGTTGTCGCTGGTTCCGGCGTTTCTGGGCCTGATCTTTACCTTGCCGATCCTTGGCCACACCACATGGCATCTTTATCAGCGGGCGGTACCGCCAGTGCAGGAGTGATCCGTCGGAGTATCACCATGGCAATCGTGCGCTTTTAATGGCCGAAATTTTGCTGAGTTCGCTTTCGGCTATCAATGAAAAAGGCCGCCCCAAACGGGACGGCCCTTCATTCACTGTCTCTGCTTAGAGAGGATCAGGCAGCCAGAGCGGCCTGAGCTTTGGCGACGATCGTACCGAACGCTTCCGGTTCGTGCACGGCCAGGTCGGCCAGAACTTTACGATCCACTTCGATACCGGCCAGGGTCAGGCCGTTGATGAAGCGGGAATATGTCAGTGCTTCGTCATGCGAACGGACAGCAGCGTTGATACGCTGGATCCACAGCGCGCGGAAGTTGCGCTTGCGGTTCTTACGGTCGCGGGTTGCATACTGGTTGGCCTTGTCGACGGCCTGACGGGCAACCTTGAAGGTGCTCTTGCGGCGGCCATAGTAACCTTTGGCGGCCTTGATAACCTTCTTGTGACGGGCGTGAGTTACGGTTCCACCTTTAACGCGGGACATCTCTTAATCTCCTCTTAGCGGTCGTAGGGCATGTAGCCCTTGACGATCTTGGCGTCGGGGGCGGACAGGGTGGTGTTGCCACGGGCGTCGCGGATGAATTTCTTGGTCCGCTTGATCATGCCGTGACGTTTGCCGGCCTGGCCAGCAAGGACCTTACCGGTCGCAGTCACCTTAAAGCGCTTTTTGGCGCTCGACTTTGTCTTCATCTTAGGCATTTCCGTCTCCTTTCGGGGTTCGGTTTCAGACGCGACTCGGCATGCCATCTCGGCCGGTCACGCGATCAGAAGCGCCGTTTACGCAAGTTCGACCATACTGGCAAGGGGGTTTGGACCAGAATCTGCGCTTTTTGCAGCCTGATCAGGCACCGGGGCGACAAAGGCCGCCCCGGTGGTTTGATTTAGTGTTCGAATTTGCGGATTTCGCCAGTCTTCAGTCGGCTCGCATAGCTGGCCAGTTCTTCACGCACCACTTTCATCAGGAAGTAGAGCGCAAAGACGTTCACGACCGCCATCGCAAAGATCGCCGCATCCGAGAAGTCGATGACAGGGCCAAGATTGGCCGCCGCGCCGATAACAACGAAGATGCAGAAGATGACCTTGAACACCAACTCCTTGGCGTGGCCTTCCCCGAACAGATAAGTCCAGGCCTTGAGGCCATAGTAGGACCAGCTGATCATGGTTGAGAAGGCAAACAAGACCACCGCAATCGCCAGTACATATGGGAACCAGCTGAAGGCACTACCAAAGGCCGCCGAGGTCAGGCTGACGCCCGAGTTGCCATCAACAGTTGCAATGGCATTACCCGCTTCGTTCAGCATGTAGTTGCCGGTTTCCGGATCGACGATCAGCTGCTGGGTGATGATGATCACCAGCGCAGTCATCGTACAGATCACAACCGTATCGATGAACGGCTCAAGCAACGAGACGAACCCTTCGGTGATCGGCTCTTTGGTCCGAACCGCCGAGTGTGCGATCGCTGCAGAACCCACGCCCGCTTCGTTCGAGAACGCAGCACGACGGAAGCCTTGGATCAGCGCCCCGACCATACCACCAGCGACGCCGAGGCCGGTGAAGGCACCTGCGAAAATCTGGCCGAACGCCCAGCCGATTTGATCAGCATTCATGATGATGATCACCAACGCAGCAGCCACATATAGGATGCCCATGAATGGAACGACCTTTTCGGTCACCCGTGCGATGGATTTCAGTCCACCCACAATGACCAGGAACACGATGATTGCAAAGACAACCCCTGTGATCCATCCGGGATAGTCGCCCGTGATACCCGCGATCTGTTGATGCGCCTGATTGGCCTGGAACATATTGCCCCCGCCCAGCGCGCCCAGAATACAGAAGATCGAGAACAGGACGGCCAGAATCTTGCCTCCAGGCAAGCCAAGCTCGTCAAAGCCCTTGGACATATAATACATCGGGCCACCGGAAACGGTGCCATCCTCGTATTCGTTGCGGTATTTCACGCCCAGCGTACATTCGGTGAATTTCGACGCCATGCCCAGAAGGCCCGCGACAATCATCCAGAAGGTAGCACCCGGTCCGCCAATGCCGACGGCAACCGCCACACCGGCGATGTTGCCTAGGCCAACCGTACCCGACAGCGCCGTGGCCAGAGCCTGAAAGTGGCTGACCTCGCCCGCATCGTTGGGGTCGGAGTAGTCACCTTTGACAAGGCTGATCGCATGGCCAAAGAACCTGAGCTGAACAAAGGCAAAGTACAGCGTGAAAACAGTCGCCGCGACGACCAACCAGCCCACGATCCACGGGAAACTGGTTCCCGGAAACGGCGCAAAGATAAAGCTGACAAATGGCCCGGTGAAATCGGCAAATGCCTGATTGATCTTGTCGTCCAGTCCAGGCGCGTCTTGCGCCATTGCAGGAGCGGCAATCAGAGCGGCAATTACAGCCAGCCAGAGATGTTTCAACATAGTCATTCTCATCCCTCCCGTCAGTTCACAACAGTGACTGGTACATCGGCGTGCATGACCAGATTTTGGGTCGAGCTGCCAAACAAGCGTTTCTTGAACCCATCGGCCGAGGCGCGCCCGACGATGATCTGCGAACCGCCATTCTCGACGGTGATTGCGTTCAGAGTTTCAGCCACGTCGCCATGACGCACGATGCCCTGCACTGTGTAACCATCTGCGGTCAGGGCTTCGACAGCCGGGGTAACAATCCGGTTCGTCGCAAGTTCGATTTCTTCTTCTCGCCGCTTGTGCCGCAATGCGTTCTCTTCAGGGGTCTGAAAAGTAAATGGGGACCATTCGATGACATAAACAACCAGCAATTCACACGTACCAATTCGGCCAGCCAGATCTTTGGCAAAGGCGATGGCGTGTTCTCCGGTTTCTGTCCCGTCCAGTCCAATGACAATTTTCGTTGTCATAACGTTCCTCCAATAATTTTGGTTATGCCGGGACCCGTGTACCCGGCAGGGCGGCCGGAACCTGGAACTTATTAAGTGGACCGCCCATGCGCCCGAGTATCCCGGAAAAACCCTCAAAAACAGAGAGTTATCTTCCAAACACATCCGTTATTTCGGCATGTCGTTGAAATTTATATACTTTTTCCGCCTAAAATTTAGGCGTATCGGTTTGATACCAGCTTTTCAAGGCCCTGCATCGCAACTGTCACCCGGGATCAGTGTTGTAGATCAGCCGTTCATCGCAAGGCGCGATACGCAAAATATTGGTCGTTCCCGGGACGTTGAAAGGCACACCGGCAGTCACCACGATCTGATCGGCTTCGGATGCGAACCCACCGGCACGGGCCGCACGGGCCGCGTTGACGACAGCGCCTTTGAACCGCTCCAGCTCGGGCGTCATCACGCAATGACAGCCCCAGCTCAGACACAGACGCCGCGCGGTTCCCGTGGCAGGCGTCATTGCGATGATCGGAACGCCGGGACGTTCGCGGGCGGTCAGCAGCGCGGTGGTGCCGCTTTGGGTAAAACAGCAAATCGCCTTGATATCTGTTTTTTCTGCAATCTCGCGCGCGGCGGCAACGATACCATCGGCAATAGTGGTCCCCTTTGCCGTCCGGGACGCCGCGATGATCTGCGTATAAGTCGGGTCGGCTTCGACCTCGATGGCGACCTTGTTCATAGTTTGCACAGCCTCGATCGGGTACGTACCAGCAGCCGATTCCGCGCTGAGCATGATCGCATCCGTGCCTTCGTAGATTGCTGTCGCCACATCCGAGACCTCGGCCCGGGTTGGCATCGGGCTTTCGATCATGCTTTCCAGCATCTGGGTGGCCACGATCACAGGCTTAGCCGCCCCACGGCATTTGCGCACCAGTCGTTTCTGGATCGGGGGCACGGCTGACACCGGAAGCTCGACACCCAGATCGCCGCGCGCGACCATGATCCCGTCAGAGGCATCCAGAATGTCGTCGAATGCCTCGACCGCTGCAGGTTTTTCGATTTTGGACAGGATAGACGCACGCCCATCTGCCAGCGCGCGGGCCTCAAACACGTCCTTAGCACGTTGCACAAAGCTGAGCGCCAGCCAGTCCACGCCCAGTTGGCAGACGAATTCCAGATCGTCACGGTCCTTGGCCGACAGAGCTGCCAGTGGCAGCACCACGTCAGGAACATTCACACCTTTGCGGTTCGAGATCGTACCGCCGACCTCAACGGTGCAATTGGCAAAATCCTGGCCACAGTCCTGCACGGTCAGACGGATTTTGCCGTCGTTGACTAGAAGCCGCGCACCCTGCTCCAACGCGGCAAAAATCTCGGGATGCGGCAGACAAACGCGGTTGATATCTCCAGGCGCAGGGTCCAGATCCAGACGGAAGGCCGCGCCTTCTTCAAGTTCTTCTGCGTCGTTGGCGAACACCCCGACACGCAACTTGGGTCCTTGAAGGTCGGCCAGAATTGCGATTGGCCTGTCCAGGTCTTTTTCGATCTGTCGGATGATCCGGTGGCGTTCGCGGATCTCATCATGGCTGCCGTGGCTCATATTCAGGCGGAAGACGTCTGCGCCTGCCTCGTACAGCGCGCGGATCATGTCATAGTCATTTGACGCCGGTCCCAGCGTCGCCACGATTTTCACATTTCTCAGGCGTCGCATTGGTCTGGCTCTCCTAACGTCTTCTCTTGATTCTGCGCAAATGTTACCGCAAACATTGCTCCGCCTGCTTATTGCGCAATTCCCTTTTCAAAGCAACTGCCCTAAACCTGCGACAAACTAGATGACAGGCTTATGACGTATTCCCCGTTTTTTATCCACGGCGCGGATCGGCCCTCGCGTTGGCTGATCACATGCGACCACGCATCCAACTTGGTTCCGCCCGACATCCACGGTGGCGACCTTGGCCTGCCTCGTGAAGATATGGAACGCCACATCGCTTATGATGTAGGTGCCTACGAGGTGTCAAAGCATCTGGGTGAGCTTTTGAATGCGCCCGTGATCGCAGCCAATTTTTCCCGCCTCGTGATTGATCCGAACCGCGGCGAGGATGATCCGACCTTGTTGATGAAGCTCTATGACGGGTCGATCATTCCCGGCAACCGGCACGCTGATGCGGTAGAACGAGAGCGGCGTTTGAACATGTGTTATCGCCCGTATCATGACGCGCTGGCGCAGATGGCCGCGTTGCCGCATGCAGTGATCGTGTCGATGCACTCGTTCACGCGGCAATTAAGGGGTCGTGATCCCCGCCCGTGGCATATTGGGGTTTTGCATACTCCGGACGAACGTTTCTCGGGCCCGTTGATCAACCGCCTTGAGGCCGAAGGTGACCTTTGCGTCGGCGTTAATGAACCCTATACCGGCGTGCTCCCCGGTGATGCGATTGACAAACACTGTACCAGTTTTGGTCGCCCCAACGCACTGATCGAGCTGCGCAATGATCTGATTGCCGAACACGCAGGACAGCGAGAATGGGCCGAGCGGCTAGCCCCTATCCTGCAGGACGCGCTGGACCAAAGCGGCTTGTGACAAAAGCCCTCACTTCATTGTGAGAGCCAACCCCAGACCCCATATTATAGGGGTAAAGGAGGCCACTATGACTCAGGAATTTCTGACGTCCGTCTTTGGCTGGATGGCCGTGCTCAACATCGCGATTCTGCTGTTCACCACAATGATGATCTTGCTGTTGCAGGACTGGATCGCTGGCATTCACGGCAAAATGTTCCAGATGGAACGCCCCGCAGTGAAACGGGCTTATTTCCGGTACCTGGCAAATTATAAGATCCTGACGCTGATCTTCTGCATCACCCCATGGCTGGCTTTGAAACTGACCTGATACGCTGATTGTTGAATCATCGCCCCCGGGCCGCTAGGTCACATACAGCACGCATTCCTGTAATCCGGAGCCAGACCATGGACAAGCAAACCGAAATCGAACTTCAAGCCGCCGCATTCCGTCGCTTGCAACAGCATCTGATGGAGGACCGCACTGATGTGCAAAACATCGACATGATGAATCTGGCCGGGTTCTGCCGCAACTGCCTGTCGCGGTGGTATCAAGAAGCAGCCAACGAAAAAGGCATTGAGATGGGCAAGGACGAAGCCCGTCAAATTTTCTACGGCATGACCATGGATGAGTGGAAAGCCAAATACCAGACCGACGCCAGCCCGGAAAAACAGGCCGCCTTCAAAGTCGCGTTCGAAGAGAATGTAACGAACAAGGGCTGACGCCAAAACCGAAAGAGGCCCGCCAATCTGGCGGGCCTTTTCTTTAGATTGCGACCTTGCGGCTTTCGTCCAAATAGATTTCCCGCAAACGCTTGGCGATTGGTCCCGGTGTACCGTCGCCCAGCGCAACCCCGTCAATCTCGACCACTGGCATGACAAACGCGCTGGCCGAAGTGGTGAAAGCCTCATCCGCTTCCTTCGCCTCATCAATGGTGAACAGGCGCTCTTCGACTTCCATCTGTGCTTCGGCCGCCATGCGCAGCACTGCCTTGCGTGTGATGCCGTGCAGAATGTCGTTCGACAGTGGGCGGGTGACGATTTTACCGTCCTTGACGTAGTAGGCGTTGTTGCTGGTGCCCTCGGTCACATAACCGTCCTCGATCAACCACGCATCGTCACAGCCAGCTTTCTTGGCCATCATCTTACCCATCGACGGGTACAGCAGCTGCACGGTCTTGATGTCGCGGCGGCCCCAGCGGATATCCTCGATCGAGATGATCTTGGCACCCTTCTTGGCGGCTGGGCTATCGGCCAGACCAGGCTTGTTCTGGGTGAAAAGCACGAGGCTGGGCTTGGTATCTTCGGACGGGAAAACAAAGTCCCGATCGCCATCCGATCCACGGCTGACCTGCAGGTAGACAAGCCCTTCTTCGATGCCGTTCAGTTCCACCAGCTTGCGGTGAATTTCAAGCAGCTCATCCTTGGTGCAGGGCTCAGCCATCTCCAGCTCATCCAGAGACCGCTTCAGACGCACGGCGTGACCTTCGAAATCGATCAGCTTGCCATCCAGAACGCTGGTGACTTCGTAAACGGCGTCTGCGAACAGAAAACCACGGTCAAAGATGGACACCTTGGCCTCGGTCTCGGGCAGGTATTCGCCATTTACAAAAACGGTGCGGGTCATGTCTTGTCTCCTCAGCCCCAGAGGTCCGCTTTGGGCGGGTGCACTCCGGCATCATCAAAAATCAGCGGGTTGTCGCGGTCTTCGGCCAGCAGAAGCGGGCCGTCAAGGTCTGTCACCATCACACCTTGTGCCAACAGTGTCGCAGGTGCCATAGCCAGAGAGCTGCCAACCATGCAGCCGACCATCACGCGATAGCCTTCAGCCAGCGCCTGCTGGCGCAGGGCCAGCGCCTCGGTCAGGCCGCCCGTTTTATCCAGTTTGATGTTGACCACATCGTACTTGCCCTTGAGGCCCTGAAGGCTTGTGCGATCATGACAGGACTCATCAGCACACACTGGCACGGGGCGCTCCATTCCAATCAGGGCGTCATCTTCCCCGGCGGGCAAAGGCTGCTCGACCAGGGCTACACCCAAACGCACCAGATGCGGGGCAAGGTCGGCGTAAACCGCAGCTGACCAGCCTTCGTTGGCGTCCACGATGATCGTGGCATCTGGTGCACCTGAGCGCACAGCCTCCAGCCGGGGCATGTCATCCGGTGTGCCCAATTTGATCTTCAGCAAGGGCCGATGCGCATTGGCTGCGGCCTGCGCCTGCATTTTTTTCGGCGTGTCCAGCGACAGCGTATACGCTGTGATTTCTGGCCCCGGAACCGGCAGCCCGGCCAGATCCCAGGCCCGCTTTCCTGCGCGCTTGGCCTCAAGGTCCCAAAGGGCGCAATCAACCGCATTCCGCGCCGCCCCGGCAGGTAAAAAGTCCATTAGGCTGTCGCGGGTAAACTCGGCAGGCAAAGCTGCGATCTCGGCCTCGACCGAGTCCAGCGTTTCATCATACCTGGCATAGGGCACGCATTCGCCCCACCCCTGATGGGTACCGTCAGAAATCCGAACCGTCAGCACCTTGGCCTCGGTCCGAGACCCGCGCGAGATCGTAAAGACCTGCGCCAGCCGAAACACGTCACGAGAGACTTCTACCTGCACGCGCCAGCTCCTTCATCTTTTTCAAAATACTTTCGCCGAAGGCGGACAAGCCCGCCTCCGACGCGCCGCTTAGATCACAGTGCGGCCAGCGCATCCACCAGCTTGCCCGAACCAAAGCGGAACGGGTCAGTCGCGGGCAGGCCCATATCGGCCTCAACCTTGGCCAGATATGCGGTGGCGTCATCTTCGGACATGTGCTGCGTGTTGACCGAAATACCAACGACCTGGCAATCCGGGTTGGCAACCTTGGCCAGACCCAATGCCGTGTCGCGCAGCGCTTCCAGGGTCGGCAACTGATAGGTCGGCAGACCACGCATATGGTCGCGGGTCGGCTCGTGGCTCAGGATCAGCGCATCCGGCTGGCCGCCGTGGATCAGCGCCATGGTCACACCGGAATAAGACACGTGGAACAGCGACCCCTGCCCTTCGATCAGATCCCAGTGATCGTCATCGTTGTCAGGCGTCAGCCATTCGACCGAACCGGCCATGAAATCGGCAATGACCGCATCCAGCGGCACACCGTCCCCGGTGATCAGAATGCCTGTCTGTCCGGTTGCGCGGAAGGTCGACTTCATGCCGCGCTCGCGCATCTCGGCATCCATCGCCATCGCCGTGTACATTTTGCCGACAGAGCAATCGGTGCCAACAGCCAGACAGCGCTTGCCCTTGCGCTTGATGCCGTTTGCAATCGGGTATTCCACCGAAGGTACGCGAACATCGTGCAGCTTGCGGCCGGTGGCTTCAGCAACAGCCACCAGATCGGGTTCGTCGCATAGCAGGTTGTGCAGACCAGAGGCCAGGTCAAAGCCTTCCTCCAACGCCATGACCAGAACCTTTTTCCATTCCTGGCTGATCACGCCACCACGGTTGGCAACGCCGATAACCAGCGTCTTGGCGCCAGCTTCTTTCGCCTCGGTCAGGGACATGTCGGTCAGGCCCAGATCGGCCTTGCAACCTTCCATACGGTACTGGCCAACGGCATTCTCAGGACGCCAGTCCTTGATGCCGATTGCAACTTTGGCCGCTAATTGGTCGGGCGCATCGCCCAAAAACAGCAGGTACGGTGTCTCGATCATTGCGGTTTACTCCTTTGATTCTGGCGCAATCTAGGGGACGATTTCCACGAGTGTTTCGCGTTTTCGTCTGACAACGCCCCGTCAGGTGGGAAATTTTTGCGCCTTCCTCCTAAATGGCGCACTAATCTTTCAAGTTTCCAAAGCGATTAAACTTTAATCACTGTTTTGACCCTGTATTGCGGCGATTGCTGCGATTGCATTGCCGCACCTGCACAAAGATGCTTGCTATGGCTTGCGCAATTTAATACCCCATGAGGCAAGAAAATCGTAATTTCCTTTCTCGCACGAGGTCCAGATGAGCTTTCGCATCCAACCCGCCGCCCCCGCGCGCCCCAACCGTTGCCAGTTGTTCGGACCGGGATCAAACACCAAGCTGTTCCCGAAAATGGCCGCGTCGGCCGCAGACGTAATCAACCTCGACCTTGAGGACTCGGTCGCGCCGTCGGACAAGGACGCCGCGCGCGCAAATGTGATCGAAGCGCTGAACACCGTCGATTGGGGCAACAAATACATGTCCGTGCGCATCAACGGACTGGACACACCCTATTGGTACCGCGATGTGGTGGACTTGCTGGAACAAGCCGGCGACCGGCTGGATCAGATCATGATCCCCAAGGTCGGCTGCGCGGCAGATGTCTACGCCGTAGACGCGCTGGTCACCGCCATCGAGCGCGCCAAGGGCCGTACAAAGCCCGTCAGCTTTGAGGTCATCATCGAATCCGCAGCTGGCGTTGCCCATGTCGAAGAAATCGCGGCCTCGTCTCCGCGCATGCAAGCGATGAGCCTGGGTGCAGCAGATTTTGCAGCCTCGATGGGGATGCAGACCACCGGTATCGGCGGCACGCAGGAAAACTATTACATGCTGCGCGAAGGTGAAAAACACTGGTCCGACCCGTGGCATTGGGCGCAGGCTGCCATTGTTGCTGCATGCCGGACACATGGCGTTCTGCCCGTGGACGGACCCTTTGGCGACTTCTCAGACGACGAAGGTTACATCGCGCAAGCGAAACGTTCGGCTACCTTGGGTATGGTCGGGAAATGGGCGATCCACCCCAAGCAGATCGCGTTGGCCAATCAGGTCTTCACCCCGTCGGATGAAGCCGTGTCCGAGGCACGCGAGATCCTGGCTGCGATGGAGCAGGCCAAAGCCAATGGCGAAGGCGCAACCGTTTACAAAGGCCGTCTGGTCGACATCGCCTCGATCAAACAGGCAGAAGTGATCGTGGCGCAGGCCGAATTGATTGCCGCGAACTGATATAATTGAATAAGGCGTCCTTAGGGGCGCCTTATTGGGGCCTACCGGCCAAAGACGTCGTTAGGCGTCCATGTAAAACGCTCACCTTTCTTTCCTGACTTCATCATCAGGCAAGATGTACCGAGCTTCTGAAAATAGATTATCTTCAGCGGATACCAGCCGGCCTTCGGCACCTCTACTTCAGTTCGTTGATTGGCCTCACACCCCTGAATACTATTGACTTTGCCGATCTGCTGCCCGCCGACCCAGGCATCGATTCCATCGTTTGACCATGTCTCCAACTCGTAAACCCCCGGTGAGTCAAAGCGCATGTAACCGGTGATTTCTGCAGCGACATTATAGTGGTGGTCGAATGTCAAAACATCCTCCCCCTCGTTTGTATCCCTATAATCCAAACCGATCAGCGGCTGCCCCGGCTGGGCCTTAGGCAATAACTGCTTGGCATGAGTGAGATTGCGGATTTTGCGCTGAGTACCAGTTCCCACATATTTTACATTCAATCCCGCTTTTGGACTGGGTTGCGGACTGGCGGGCTGTAATTTGAGCGGCGCGGCCACTGCTGAACTGGCGATAAACGCCGCAGCTGCTATCAGCGCTCCAATGCGAACAAATTTCATTATCTTCTCCCTGTGTGTGGCCTGTTGGGGTTGTTCCCCTTCGATCAGGTCCTTGAGAAGACACTAGGCTGTGAAAATTCACCCGGCAAGCCGGTTGAAGATAACAATTCCAACGTCAGGCGCGCATATCTTTGGGTGAATCCATCACCACATAAGACGTGATCGACGTCACATGCGGCAGTGTTCCCAGAACTTCGGTGTGGAATGTCTTGTACGAAGGCAAGTCCGCGCATTCCACGCGCAACAGGTATTCGATTGTCCCCGTGATATTGTGGCATTCGACCACTTCCGGCACACGTTGAAGAGCGCGTTCGAACCCTTCCTGGGCAGCTTTGGTATGTTCATCCAGCCCAACGCCGATATAGGCGACGAATCCGACACCAATCTCGGATGGGTTCAGGACTGCGCGGTAGCCCGAGATTACACCCGAACGCTCCAGCTCCTGCACGCGGCGCAGGCAGGCAGAAGGAGACAACCCTACCCGGTCCGCCAGATCCAAATTACTGATGCGGCCGTCTTGCGAAAGTTCTCGCAATATTTGCTGATTTATGTGGTCAATTTTCGCCATTGATTGTGATATTAACGAGATCGCGCATTAAAACGCAATTTCGTTTGTGCGGTTTGCAGCAATTATCCACCTTATGACCTACGATATCCTTCTGGCCCTGATCGCCTTTGCTTTTGTCTCGTCCATTACACCTGGACCCAACAACCTGATGCTGATGGCGTCTGGGGCCAATTTCGGATTTCGCAAGAGCATCCCGCACATGCTGGGGATCGGGCTTGGGTTTACCTTCATGGTGCTATTGGTCGGCACCGGGCTGGTGCAGCTATTCGACAGATATCCGATCAGCTACACGGTGCTGAAATTCGCCTCTGTTGCATATCTTCTGTTCCTTGCTTGGAAAATCGCACATGCCGCCCCGGCGAAGGGGCAAAACACGACAGGCACGCCGATGACGTTCCTGCAGGCAGCAGCCTTTCAGTGGGTCAACCCAAAGGCCTGGGCCATGGCCCTGACAGCCACAACCGCCTACACACCTGATCAGACCCTTCAGGCGATCATTGTGGTGGCCCTTGTTTTCGGGGCAGTCAACCTGCCCTCGGTCAGCACATGGACCGTTCTGGGCCAGCAAATGGCACGCATCCTGACGAACCCGCGCCGGTTGATGGTGTTCAACTGGACAATGGCGGCTTTGCTCGTCGGCTCGCTCTACCCGGTTCTATACCCGAACTGAGCAATTTCAGCGGCAGGTCGCCAGCCTGATTCCCATGACTGTCGGTCAAAACACTCAGAACGCGGTCTTCATCGGCATCCTTTCTACTTGCCCACCTGCGGATTCATATTTCGCAGCTACAAATCTCACTGAATTCACATCGGATTACACACGTAGGAATGTTACAATGGGCGGATAACTCACGAGACCAATAGATTTTTCAACATGGTAAATGAGAACCGATATGAACAATCCATCTCGCCCGCTCCGCCAAGTCCTGTTTGCCGCCATCCTTGCCACAATGCCGGCTATTGCGCAGGCCGATGACGTCCAGACACAATCCATGATTTCTGAACGTATCAGCCAGCATAACCCGGCGCCCGAAGCCTATATCAAGGATCGCCCAATCCTGGGCTGGCAGCTGAACAGCGATGACTTCGACGCCATCCCCGAGGCGATCCGCGACAACCTCGGTTCGGTTGATGGCACCAGCTACGATCAAGCTTACCTGACCGAGAATACCGGCTCGATCATTGCGCTGCAGTTCCGCAAGGATGGCCCGGACTTCTACATCATCGGCAAAAGCACGTTTGACGAGGCCTACGAGCTGGTTTCACTGGACGATGTTGCGGCCAAGAATGCGCGCCTGATCGAACGGCTGGACATGGCCCCTGAGGTAAAGGCGATGTTCGAAGATCAAGCGCCCGGCATTGTAGGTGCGCTCAAGACGACGCCAGTTGATATGCTGCGCCTGTCTGATCTGGGATATGCAAAAAGCGTTGCTCTGACCATTCAGGCCCCATGGGGCGAACAGACCAAACCCGAAGGCGCGGACGCATTTCTGGTCTGGGACAGCGGCGAGAACCAGTACTACATGGTGAACGCTGACGACGACGGCCTACCGTCCAGCTACGTACCTGTGAAGTAACCCATACTGGCGCGGCCCCTGATCGGGGCCCGCTTTACCTTGTGTTGCATTCCTCTGACAGCAAGTTCATATAGCAATGAACTTCCGCGTTGAGAGGCGTCATGACCCAGTATCTGGATTTCGAAAAACCCCTGGCCGAGATCGAAGGCAAGGCCGAGGAATTGCGCGCGCTTGCCCGCGCCAACGAAGAGATGGACGTGGCCGAAGAAGCCGCCGCGCTGGATGCCAAGGCCGCCAAGTTGCTGGATGAGCTTTATGGCGATCTGACCCCATGGCGGAAATGTCAGGTTGCGCGTCACCCCGAACGCCCCCATTGCCAGGATTACGTGGCCGAGCTGTTTACCGAGTTCACGCCGCTGGCGGGTGATCGCAACTTCGCTGACGATCTGGCTGTGATCGGCGGTCTGGCGCGTTTCGATGATCAGCCTGTCATGGTGATCGGGCACGAAAAGGGCTCGGATACCAAATCGCGGATTGAACGGAATTTTGGCATGGCCCGCCCCGAGGGGTATCGCAAGGCTGTGCGCCTGATGGAAATGGCCGGACGTTTCGGTTTGCCCGTCATCACCCTGATCGACACGGCAGGCGCATATCCGGGCAAAGGTGCCGAAGAACGCGGCCAGTCCGAGGCCATCGCGCGGTCGACCGAAATGTGCTTGAAGATCGGCGTTCCGCTGGTGTCCGTGATCATTGGCGAAGGTGGTTCAGGCGGTGCGGTGGCGTTTGCCACAGCAAACCGTGTAGCGATGCTGGAACATTCGGTCTATTCGGTGATCTCGCCCGAAGGCTGCGCGTCGATCTTGTGGAAAGACTCGGAGAAAATGCGTGAGGCCGCCGAAGCCCTGCGCCTGACCGCACAAGACCTGCAAAAGCTGGGCATCTGCGATCACATCATCACCGAACCCAAGGGCGGCGCGCATCGCGACCGCGCCGCAACGGTCGACTCTGTACGCGGCGCTATTGCTGCTATGCTGAAAGAGCTGGATGGCAAGGATGCGGCAGCCCTTATCAAGGAACGCCGTCAAAAATTCCTGGATATCGGCTCGAAGGGGTTGGCGGCCTAAAGCGTCAGCCACCGAGCTGGCGCAACAAAGCCGCCGAAGGTTCCCCGGTTACGGCCAAGCCACTGGCGCGTTGATACGCGCTGATGGCAGATTTCGTGTTGTTGCCGATAACCCCATCCGCGCCCTGCGTGTCGTACCCTGCGGATGTCAGGCGGCGCTGCAGCTCTTTGCGATCCTCAAGCGTCAACCCGGTCGCATCGGGCCCGAACGAGGCCTGAAATGGCGCACCACCAGCGATCCGGTCAGACAAATGTCCAACGCCGATCGCGTAGCTGTCCGAGTTATTATAGCGCTTGATCACCTGGAAATTGCGGAACACCGCAATGCGCGGCCCCGGCGTTTGCGGCTGTAACACCGCGACAGGTGTTCCCGAAACAGTGCCAGCTTCGCCACCCCATGGCTGTCCGCGCACCCAGCCAGCCCGCGCCAGATAGGCGGCGGTCGAGGCCAAAGAGTCCGTGGGATCCTCGGACCAGATGTCCCGACGGCCATCACCGGTGAAATCCACCGCATAAGCCAAGTAAGACGTCGGGATGAACTGCGTATGCCCCATCGCCCCGGCCCAGCTGCCGGTCATGTTCGCGGGCGTTGTATCGCCCTCTTGAATGATCTTCAGGGCAGCGATCAGCTGTTTTTCAAAAAACGCGCCGCGACGGCCGTCATAAGCCAGGGTCGACACTGCCGACACCACCGGCACGTCCCCCCGGCGAGATCCATAACGGCTTTCCAGGCCCCAGACGGCAACGATAACCTCTTTATCGACGCCGTACTTTGCCTCGATCTCTGACAGGGTTCCTGCATGGCGCACCAGCATCTGCTTGCCGGTTGCGATCCTTTCATCAGAAGCTGCAATCGCCAGATAATCCTCAAGCGAGCGTTTGAATTCGACCTGATTGCGATCTCGTTCGATCACGCCCGGCAGGTACCCCGCCCCCTGAAAGGCCCGGTTGATGGTGGTTTGAGAAATACCTTGCGAGGCCGCGCGGGACTTAAAGCCGGCAACCCAGGCGTCATAGCCTGCGTTGGGGACGGCCCGCATCCGCGTTGCCGGGGCGCTGGTTGGCGTGCCACCGGAACAGGCGGCCAAAAACGTTGACCCAAGTCCAACTGAAAATAGGCGTCGATTGATCATGTCTGAAATCTGCTCTTGTTGTGATTTGGGTCAGAGTATCGCAGACCAGGTGCGCAAGCTAGTTCTGCGGTGCTTGGAAACGGCAACCCGATCACTTCGGCGACAAGCCGCTTAACTGACCAGCATCCGCAGCCCCTGCGTCACATCCGACCGTACAGCCAGCCTCAATCCGGGCTCATCCCCCGCCTTCAACGCAGCGATGATCAGCTTGTGATAATGCGGCGGTTCTGTCCGCCGCAACCGCCCATAGAGCGCCCGCATTGTTGGCCCCAGCTGAAGCCATACCGTTTCCACAATGGCCAGCATCGCCGGGGCCTGAGCACGCAGATACAGTGTACGATGGAATTCCAGGTTCGACCGGATGTAACCGACGGCATCGCGTTTCGTGACCATTTCCGCGACGGTCATGTTGATGCTCTGCAACCGGTCGATCAGCGCCATGTGCGCGCGGGGCAATGCACGGCTGGCCAGCTCGACCTCGAGCAGTGCACGCAGAGCCGCCAACTCTTCGATACGATCATTGGTCAGCTCGGGCGTGGACACCCGACCCGAGGAAGACAGAAACAACGCCCCTTCGGCCACCAGTCGCCGCACCGCTTCGCGCGCAGGCGTCATTGAGACATCAAATTCCTTGCCGATGCCGCGGAGGGTCAACGCCTGCCCGGGCGCTATGTCGCCGTGCATGATACGCGAGCGCAGGGCTCGATAGACCAGATCATGAGCTGCGGGTTGAGTGTCGGTTGGGCGAGCGCTTAACATAACCCCATGTGATCACAAATCGCCGCGCGGTCAACTCGTCGCGCTATCAAATCTGTACTGGTGAAGCTGCGCCCCGTTGTCGCGCAGCCAGCGCCTTTGGGCTTTGCAGTCACCAAACAGGCGCTCGACCTGGGCCCAGAACGCGGTGGAATGGTTCATTTCGGCCAGATGTGCGACCTCATGTGCGGCGACATAATGAAGGATGTCCGATGGCGCGAGGATCAGGCGCCACGAAAACATCAGACCACCAGTCGAACTGCACGATCCCCAACGAGACCGCGTATCGCGCAAGGTCAGGCTGGAATAAGGTCGGCCCAGCATTGCCGCATAATCATCGCAGGCCTCGGTCAGGCGATCCCGCGCCAGTTCCTTTATGAACCGTGCCAATCGCCGGGCTTCGGCCCCTTTGGGGATTGCAACCACTGCGTCCCGCAGCAGAACGCGTCGGCCCTCTGCCGGTACGATTCGCCTCTCTTTGCCTTCAATGGGGATTGATTGCCCGAATCCCACGGCCAGTGGGTTGGGTCTGTCCTCAAGATGCTCACGGATCCAGTTTTCCTTGACCTTGGCGAAATTCAGCGCCTCGGCTTCTGCGACACCTTTAGGGTAGGTCAGTGTAACCCGCCCGTCCAATTGAGAAATTCGCAAGCTGATACGCCGCGCCCTGGCCGATTTGCGCAGCGTTAGCGGCACCGGCGGTTTTCCGGGCAATGCGTGGTCCCCCATGTGCCTGTTTCTCCTGCTCAAAGGCTTTGACAGTGCCCGCTGCATGTGGCACGTGACCTGAATCATTACTACGACTCACCTGATATCAAGGGGATCTGAAATGCCCAAGGAAGAATGGGGTGTAAAACGCGTTTGCCCGACCACCGGTAAGCGGTTTTACGACCTGAACAAGAACCCGATCGTCAGCCCCTACACCGGCGAGATCGTGGAGCTTGAAACCGGCAAGAGCCGGATGATCGCCGCAGATGCGGAAGATGCCGCGTCGGCAAAAGCACGCGAAAATGCGTCGGAAGAAGATCTGGTTCTGGACGATGACGACAGTGTCGACGTCGAACTGGACGATGATCTGCTGGATGATGATGACGACAGCAGTGACGACGTTTCGCTGGACGAAATCACCGATATGCCAGCGGAAGAAGAAAGCTAAAACCGGGCCGGGGCGGCCCTTGCGCCGCCTCAAACCACACCCGGATGCGAGGCCGAATCTTTTCCGCATAATCCATTTTTGGACTTGCGCTCATTGCCGTCGTCTCATAAACGTCCGTCCACCGCTACAGCGGTACTTGGAAGGGGCCTTAGCTCAGTTGGGAGAGCGCTTGCATGGCATGCAAGAGGTCAGGGGTTCGACTCCCCTAGGCTCCACCAAAACCTAACAATACAACTAGATAGCAAGCATTAGAGCGGTGTGACACACAGGTGTGACACAAAATGAAGCTGTATTCGTACCTCTCACTGTCCAGACATGGCATATATTACTTTCGCTGGCCCCTACCCGACAAAAGACCAAAATCTCACGCTAGTCCAAGCACCGCACGTAGGACCCTTCGGGTGTCTTTGCGCACAAGATGCCCTAAAGAGGCTGGTACTCTGGCAAGGCGTCTTGCAGTGTGCGGCGACACACTAGCAAAGCACATAGAAGCATCGGGCATGAACCACGGCGAACTGCGCACAAAGGTGCACGAGCACTTCACAGAAGTACTAAAGAAAGCAAAGGCACGTAGGTATGAACTCGGCCCCTACACCGAGCTAGAGAAGGAACGCATCGCCGACGCCATCCGTCTTCATGAGGCGGATAATGAAGACTACTGGGAATTGCTTGGCAGAGAACATGCCCGTTCAGAACTTGATAAGTTTTGTAACGGCACAGGAGTCAAACAGCCCAAGTCGCGTGAAGACGCTTTTCTGATATTAGGTGAAATCAAGAATGCTCAATTGGCGTTAGCCAAGACCATGCTGGAACATAATAAGACATTCGACAAGTACGATTTTGATGAGCCGCCCAGCGCTCCTGTGAGCCCCACTGAAAGCGCTCAAGCTAGTTCCGGCGCGACCTCAGTCACGATTTCAAAGAGGCCCCCACAGGCGCTTTCTGGCCCGCCCCTGTCCGTCTTGTTCGCCGAGAGAAAAGCTGAGGCGGAACGGATAGACGGGTGGTCAGCCAAGCTGTCGAACGACTATCAGGCTTGGATCGGCCTGTTCATCGAATTGCAAGGCGACCGCCCAATTCTCGACTACAAAAAAGCTGACGCGCGCGACTTTAAGAAAGTTCTGCTTGAGCTTCCCAGCAACAGGAACAAGCTGCCGCAAACGATTGGCTTATCTCCCAGAGAGGCCATACAAACTGCCAAAGACCACGAATTGCCAACGCTATCCGCAAGTACAGTCAACAAAGCGTTGGGAAGGCTGCAAGGTATATGGAAGTGGGCTGACAAACAGTTGGACGAAGAGGTTGCAGACATCTTTGGGCCGATGAAGGTTGATGATAACAACAAAGCCAGAAACCAACACGACCCGTTCGGCAAAGAGCAACTGCAGACCATCTTCAACAGCCCCCTGTACTCTGGGTGCAAATCGAAGCGGTTCCGCACACTGCCGGGAGATACAAACCTAAGCGACACCAGTTGGTATTGGCTTCCACTGCTTGGCCTGTGGACTGGTGCACGGCTGAACGAGTTGTGCCAGTTGAGCGTTGAAGACATCGACCAAGAAGAGGGCATACCCCTAATACGGGTCCAAGAGGGCGACGAAGACCAACGCGTCAAGTTTGGCAAAAGCAGACTGGTCCCCATACATCCCGAGCTAATCCAGCTTGGCTTCCTCCGCTTCGTAAAGGCTCAGCGACAGGCGGGCCACGAGCGGATATTCCCTGAACTAAAGCTGGGAGCGACTGGCTACTACTCGGATCAGGCTAGCAAAGACTTTAACCGCTACATCGACAGAATTGGCGCGAAGACGGTCAAGACCTCGTTCCACTCTTTCCGCCATAACTTCAAAGATGCTTGCCGCCACGCGGGTGTACAACCTGATATCAACGACATCCTATTAGGCCATGCTTTGCCCGGCATGGCAGGGCGCTATGGCGACGGAAGTGTTCCATTGCCACTGCTACGCGAAGCGATCTGCAAGATCAGGTATAAAGAACTGCGTTTAGAGCACGTCAAAGGGTATAGAGAAGCTGGAGGCTAAAGTTGGGCACAATGCGGTCGTTAGCTGCAACTTGCTTGAATGCCTACTTTGCGGACCTTCCGGACCTTCACCGCAGTTGCTCGTGTGTCAGGTTGCAGCGCTCTCATAACCGCTTCGGTAAGACCAAATGCGCAAGTTCTGGGTCGAATTCAGGTATCTCAGATGCAAGCCTGCTCTTGCTACTGTAAGTTGAGGGTATGGAATTGAACATCAGACAAAAACTGGCTGAGAATGAATGGAAGGGCGAAATCGGCTTCACCATTGAAAGCCGCGAGCCTGAACGCGTGATTGCCAGAATGCCGGTAACTGAAGCTGCAAAGAACCCGTTTGGAACGATGCACGCGGGCGCTTTGATCTGGTTTGCCGATATCGCAGCAACCTTGTGTGCCATCGGCGATCTGGACAGTATTGGTGAAGACGGGTCAGGCTTTCCGCTCGCCGTTGATCTTCATACCGTGCTGTCGGGCAATGAAAAGACAGGCGATCTGATTGCAACCTCCACAACGGTCAAACGCGGTGGCAAGCTCATTGTCATTCGCACCGAGGTTCGCGGAGAAACAGGGCGTCTGTTGATCGACATGACAACCACGCATCTGCGCGCCGGTTGACCAACTGGAAAGCACCCGCCCTTCTTGCGGCGGATGCATGTTTCCTTGCCTCAAACCGTCGTCAGAAATTCCGTCAACTGATCAATTATCGATTCATCCGTACGTCCATTGGTGACGCAGGCCCGCAAAACCGGTTTGCCCTCGAACATCGCCTTGGAAATCCAGAAACGCCCATCTTCGTGAACCGCATCGACATAGCGTTGCACGGCGTCGTGCCCTTCCGGCGGAACCATGCAGCTTACCCCCATGAGAGACTGGTTTGCCTTTATCCAACCCGCATTTCTAAGATTTTCCGTGAACCGGTTGGTCAGTTGGATGGTACGCTCGACATGGTCGCCGTAGCCGTCCCATCCGGCGGCACCAAGGGCGAGGAACAGGCGCAATCCTACGAAGCGGCGTGACCACTGATTGGAATTCACATAGAAATCCTTGGCTGCCTCGCTTTCCGGCATGTAGCTGGCCGAGATACGGAAAACCTGTGCGGGTATGTCGGGGCGCGAGGTCAGGAACATGCCTGCGCCCATCGTGGTGGCGAACCATTTGTGGGCGTCAATCGTGATCGAATCCGCTAGTTCAATGCCGTCCAGTGCGGTTCGCCCTTCAGTGCTGGCGATCATCGCCCCACCCCATGCCGCATCGACGTGAAACCACATACCATGCTCTCGCGCCAGAGCACCGCAAGGTTTGAGAGGGTCGATCATCCCGGCATTCGTGGTGCCAGCCGTAGCTACGATCAGGACCGGGACACAACCGTTTTTCGAATCCTCATCAATGGCGGTCGCAAGACAACTTGCGTCCATCTGGCCTTGGCCGTCAGTTGCGATCAATCGAACGGCGTTGCGCCCGATGCCCGCCGAATGCGCCATCTTCAACCATGCAAGATGGCTTTCCTTTGAAACGTAAATCGTTGGTTGGCCACCGAACTCATAGATACCCTTGTCGCTGTACTCCGGGCATTTGGCCTGCAAGGCACATAAAACAGCCGCCGAATTGGCCTCAGCCCCACCACTGGTAAAATGCCCCCCGGACCCCTTGGGAAGCCCGGCGCGCCTGGCCAGTTCATTGATGACATGCTGTTCAATTTCGACAGCGGCTGGCGCATGAGAATACACACAGATTTGCGGATTGAAGGCTGATGCGATCCGGTCGGCACATTCCGAGGCAAAGGTTGGCGCGGGATTGAACAGACCAAGATATCCCGGATGAGTCATCTGAACGCTGCCGACATCTAGTGCATTAATCACCCAATCCATCAGGGGTTCGAGTTCTTCTGCCTGATCAAACTGTTTGGATTTCAACTCTCCCAACCAGTCAGGCGTTAACTCAGCCGAGGTCGCCTTGCGATTGGCATAGTCGCGGCGTGCCTGACTCAAGCGCTCGGTCAACGCGTTTTCCGCCTCTGTTATTTGGTCAAAATCCGGGAAGAGTGCGTCGCGTCCGTGCATCGGGAATTCCTGTGGTTGTTTGGTGTGAAACTATCCGTGCTGAATAAGTTCATCGACCCGAAACATGCGGTATTCACGCGGCAATACTGCCAAATTACTATCCCGAACTGGACCAATGACGGCTTTCCGCACATCGCTTCAAAATGAGCGAGGCGCGGCATTGGTCACTAAGGGCTCAACGCGGTCACCCGTTGCACGTGGCATGAACGACTACTTTGCGGAGATAGTGTTGAAAAAGTCCGTTGATTGGTTTGCCTGTCGCTGATTCACTCGTTTTTGAGAGTGGAGGTGCGGTGATGATGGGACCGAGGCAGGTGGCGCAAGGGGCGCTGTTTTACGAGTTCTCGATTGAAGAGTTTGTGCCTGCTGATCATCCGTTACGCGGCATTGATCGCTTCCTTGATCTTTCGGAAGTTCGCCCTCTGCTGGCACCGTCCTACAGCGCTCACGGTCGTCCTTCGATTGATCCAGAGTTGATGATCCGGATGCTGTTGTTGGGCTATTGCCAAGGCATTCTGTCCGAGCGGCGGCTCTGCGAAGAGGTGCATGTCAACCTGGCCTACAGGTGGTTTTGCAAGCTCGATCTGACCGATCCGGTGCCAGACCATTCGACCTTCTCGAAGAACCGACACGGGCGTTTCCGTGAGTGCGGGTTATTCCGCCACCTCTTCGAGACTGTCCTGAGGCGCTGCATCGATGAGGGCCTGGTTGGCGGCGATAGCTTCGGCGTCGATGCCAGCCTGATCCCGGCGAATGCGAACCAGACGCGGGGTGTCGATAGCAAAGAGGGTTTGCCGCCCGACCTAGCCACTCGTGTGGTTGAGGAATATCTCGAAACGCTGGATGATGCGGCTTTCGGCGCATCCACCAAAGTTGTCCCCCAATACATCTCACCCGTTGATCCCGCCGCACGCTGGACAGGCGCGGACGGTGGGGCTGCCTTCTTCGCATATTCCACCAACTATATGGTGGATTTGGATAATGCGGTGATCGTCGATGTTGAACCATCGGTTCCGATCCGAACCGCTGAGGCCTTTGCTGCACGGCGCATGATCGACCGGATTACGGACCGCTTCGGCATGACGCCGGACAAGCTGGTCGGCGATACGGGCTACGGCTCAGCGGAGATGCTGGGCTGGTTGGTGGAAGAGCGCGGCATCGCTCCGCACATCCCGGTGTGGGATAAATCCAAACGGACGGACGGCACGTTCTCGCGCGAAGACTTCGTCTACGACCCCACGACCGACAGCTACACATGCCCCGGCAATAAAGAGCTGCGAACATATCGGCGAAACTTCTCCAAACCGCGCAAGCCAAATGGCGGCAAAGACGGTTTCATTAAATATCGTGCATCAAAGCACGACTGCGACGCATGCCCATTGAAAGCAAATTGCTGTCCAAATCAGCCAGCCCGAAACGTGCTTCGTTCCGTCCATGAAGCGGCTCGCGACGTCGCCCGCGATATCCGCAAGACCGATGCGTACATGACCTCGTTCATTCAGAGAAGGAAGGTTGAGATGCTCTTCGCACATCTGAAACGATACATAGGCGTGCCGACGATGCGGCTACGAGGACCCAAAGGCGCATATGAACAGTTTCAACTCGCAGCAACCGCCCAAAACCTTCGGAAACTCGCCAAGCTGGTGCCACAACCTAGACTGACGGGATGAAGGGAAGGCGGAAGCCTGTTGAGTCCGCATCCTGAACGCGCCCAAACGGCGACTTCTTCAACACTATCCGGACAAGGCGGACCTTGATGGTCACAGACTTAACGTCGGCTTCTGGCATTGTTGCGTGAGCTGTTTCTACTGGGCAATTAAAAACTGGCTGTCCGTTTCGAGCAAACTTACAATGCCGGGCAACTTTCTTGTTCTATCTTCTACTTTCCGACAAGAATTGCATGTTCCCGCTCTATAACCTTTTCCCAATCGCCTTGCGCTTTCAGACCTGTCGATGAGTCTCCCATTAGCGAAGTAACCATCAATCTTCCACGCGCTTTCGCTTCTTCTTTCGAAAACCCGGCCTGTTCAAACATCCAGGCGGCGAACTGGAATCGTTTGCCGATGGTTCTTTGATACGCTTCTCTTACCTTCTCATCGGTATTCGCCCACACTGAGACAGCGTGATCTGGCAACGCGGCGTCCTCTTCAATGACCTTTTTCATGAGAAGAAGAATGCGGTCTTCCGGGGGACCGCCAAATGTCTTTGCCTGTGTGATCACATTGTCAGTCAGTTCCTGCTCCCAATATCTGAGAACCTCATCCAAAAGCTCACGGACGTTCTTGAAATGCCAATAAAAGCTACCGCTTGTCAGGTTCATTCGCTTTGCCATTGGCACGACCTTTATCGCGGAAACGCCGCCCTCGTTGAGAACTTTGTAGGCCAGCAATATCCAGTCTTCCTTGGTCGCGGCGTTTTTGGGTGAGGCTCGGGTGACAGTTTCTGACATTCAGATTACAGCATTCTTTATTTGACATAGAGTAGTCTATGGAATTACCGTAGAGATGTCTATGGTGAACGAGAGGTTCACGGTTTCGTGTTCTCTTACCAGGCTTCGTTTTGAAGGGGGGACCAATGAATAACTTAATGAAAACCGCAGCCGGTACATTGATGGCATTAGGCATGACGCTGGCTGGCACAGCCACGGCGCAAAACGCCTTGCCGACGGGTCGGAGTGCCACTGAAATCGAAAACGGTGTATATCCCGCGTCTTACTTTCCCAACACTGAAATCCTCGGCGAGGATGAGATGCGTATCACGGCATTGGGGACGGGGATGCCAAACCAAACCAAGGCAGCCGTTTCGATTTCGTTTTATGTGGAACTTGGGAATGGGGACGTCTTTCTGTTTGACGTAGGAACTGGCGCAACGGGAAACCTGTTCTCGCTGCGACCGGACTTCGCAAAGATCGACAAGGTCTTCTTCAGCCATTTGCATGTTGATCACGTTGGAGACTTCATGGGCCTCCACGTTGGAGGTTGGCTTTCGGGCAGATATACCCCGCTCCGCATCTTCGGCCCGTCCGGATCAGAAGATGAACTGGGCACCAAAGCCTATGTTGAGGGCATGTCCAAAGCTTACGCTTGGGACTTGGCCACGCGAACGGGCGCGCTGCCGGATGATGGCGCCAAGCTTGAAGTCACTGAATTCGATTACATGCAGGAAAACGAGATTGTTTATCAGGAGAACGACGTAACTATCCGTTCCTGGCCTGCGATCCACAGTCTAGATGGCTCGGTAAGCTACTCTCTAGAATGGAATGGGCTGAAATACGTCTTTGGTGGCGATACATACCCGAACAAATGGTATGTAGAATATGCCAAAGGGGCGGACATCGCGTCTCACGAGGCCTTCCTGCCACCGGATGCGCTAGCCCCTTATTTTGGCTGGGACATGAAACAGGCGACTTATGTAGCTACGCGCGTTCATACGGAACCTGCGGCTTTCGGCAAAGTTATGTCCGCTGTCGAGCCACGCATGGCCCTAGGGTATCACTCTGTTCTTTCGCCCGAAAACTATCAGGCAATCCTGGAAGGTGTCCGTTCGACATACGATGGACCGCTCACTCTGGCGCGAGATCTACAGGTGATAAACGTAACCAAGGATCAGATCGTTGTTCGGGAAGCGAGTGTTGACGAATATGCTCTGCCGCCAGCTGTGAGCGACGAATACATCAATGCACCGCGTTCAAAAGAAAAAGAGCCTTCTGAAAAGGTTCAAGCCGGCAAATGGGAGGGTTACACGCCACCGCCAATGCCGGATAATTAACGTTCAGGGGTGAACAAAATTCCGATTTGGCAGTATCTGAACCGCCTATTCCTGATGCTGAGCCTGATGGCCTCAGGTGGGCAGGCCGTTTCGGCGGATGTCGTTCTGACAAACGGTTCGGAAGTCGCACCCAATATTGCTGTCCTTCATGTCCAAGATGATGGGGTTTACGTCGACCTTGAGGTCTACGTCGGAGATATACCGCTGTTTGCGGATATGCTGCCAATCGGTTGGTCATCAGATTTCGTCCGGGGTGAGCCGGAAGCTGAACAAGAGTCCAATCAAGGTTATGCCCAAGCCGAAAGCCGGGCGCTGTCGATTGTTGGAGGCGACGAACGGGCCCTAAACGCTGATATCAGAAAGGTGGAATACCGAACGCGCATAGACCGGGCTTCGCCGCTTGCAGGTCAGCGCGATCCATTCTCGGGTCAAATTGTTCCCAGCCCGCCAAAAGATCCGCGTATTCTCTTCGTCGAAGTGTTCTTTCCGTTTCAGAACTCAGTTCCCAACGAGCTGACCATAATGCCTCCATCGCAGGATGGCGAACCACTGGTGACAATCGGGATGCAGGTTTTTGACCGAGAGGTTCCGGTCACGGATTTCAGTTTCTTGGCAAAGCCGGCAGAGTTAAAGATTCACTGGCCTGATCCGTGGGACAGCCGCTTTTCTGCTGAAAGCCTGAATCGAAAAGCTCAGGACGGGACATCCACCTTTCTCTACATCGAACCTCGTGAAGTTCGGCATGAAACACTGATCCGCTTGCGTGAACTGGCGCCTTGGATTGGTGAAACTTTCGAAGTGGGGCGAACGCTTTCGCCACAACATAGCGCCTTGATCGTAAACCAGGCGGCGTCCTTTTTGGCTTCTCGTAACCCGGTGACCATTGATGGCAAGTCAGTGCAACCATCAAACGCTACTGCAACACTCCTGGAGCTGACATCGCAGGGTTTTCAGGTTGTCGAGCCGGGAAAGGAAGTGTCTGTGAACAATACGTTTATTGGAGCTATCCTGTCTTTCTCATCGGCAGACCTTCCCGATCAGGTGGCGGTCACTTGGGATATGTTTGACGAGGAAATTTCCCGCGTTGCGACCATTTCAAACGATATCGCCGGGCCGTTCTTTGGAGCTGTTACACCTGCGGACCCTCAGTTTCACTGGCAGAACCACCTACTCCAATACCAAAGAGCATCTGTTACTCAGATTCCAGTTGAGCGGCAGAAACGGCAGAACCCTGCCGTGGCTTTGATCGCCGGGATTATCAGCGCCGTCTCACTCTGTTTTCTCCTGCTAACCAGAGGCAAAGTCGCAAAGCGTGCCAGTTGGGTGACTATGATTGCCGCTGCTTCGGCAACGTTTGTATTTTCGGGATATTTGCCGGAATTACCCTGGAGTAAGCCCGAGCCCCCTGAGCAGCAGGTTGCGGAAGATATACTGCGCTCGATGATCGAAAACTTGAACACGGTGACCCTAGAAACTTCGTCGGCAGCAAGAAAGGCAGAGCTGGCCCACATTGTAACGGCAGCGTCTCTGGGCGACATCGCAACAGAGGTAGAACGTGGTCTCGTAATCCGAACGCCGGGAGGCAGTCTTGCTACAGTTACAGATATTAGTGCCCTGAAAGTAGAGCGCGTTGACCCGACCCTTAATCCGGGTGGATTTAGCACTCTGGCAAAATGGACAGTGAAAGCCCAAGGCGGTCATTGGGGACACGCCCATATACGCGCGGTTACGTTCCGGGTGCTAGCCGAGGTCGTACCTGAGTCAGGGCAATGGAAGCTGGATGGATTAACTGTAATCGAGGCCCGAGATCCAAATGCATGAGCGTTTAAGACCAAAGGTTTTTGCTTTCGGCGCTCTGTTTGTCGGAGTGCTTTTGTCACTGACGCTGTCAGCCTCGGCGCATTTTTTGCTAAACCTCAACGTTCGAATTTTGCATGTCGAGCATTCCGAAGGCGGTCTGCGTGTCTACATCCGTACGCCCATGCCTTATCTGGTTGCAGACAAGGTCGGTGATCAGGATGGTGATGCTTTGCCGAAAGCTGCACCATTCACGACTAATGCCTTGAGCGACGGTCAGTTGGTCCACTTTGTCGACTTGCAGGCTGTCATGAGCGATCCTAATGGGCTGGGGCAATTCGCTGAAGGTGGGTTGCATCTGTTGGTCGACAATCAGCGCTTAAGAGGAACAGTTAAGTCCGTTCGCTTGCATCGAGTTGGAAATGAGCCCGGATTTGCAACTTTGGCCGAAGCTCAACAGGCCGTGGACACCGAAACGGCCTTAACGCCACCGCTTTTTGTTGGTGACACAATTGTCGATCTCATCCTGCATTATGACACTGACGGCCCGGTCCAATCTTACAGCATTACCAACGTGCTGGACCCCGGCTTGCCCGATCAGGACCAAACGGCCAACCTCATTCTCGATTACGCGTCGGACACACCGCAGATATTCCGAACTCGGGGCCTGATGACTGAACCATTGGTGGTTCAGCAAGAGGGGTATGGAGGATTCCTGAGTTTTGTCTGGGAAGGTATACGACATATCCTCGAAGGATTGGATCATGTTCTTTTTGTTGTGTGTTTGGTCATTGGAGCGCAGACACTCAGGGCGCTATTGCTGCGTGCAACCGGTTTTACCGTTGGGCATAGCGTAACGCTGTCGCTAGGGTTTTTCGGGTTTGTACCATCGGGCGCGTGGTTTGTTCCTGCCGTCGAAACCGGAATCGCGCTTTCTATCATATTTGCAGCTGTCGCAGCGTTTATGAGTTTTAAGGACAGCGCGCGCTCTGAGGTCACGATGGTGCTTCTGACGACGCTGATTGGCCTCTTGCACGGGCTTGGGTTTAGCTTTGTGTTGCACAAGATTTTGCAGGTTACATCCCCAAACATCTGGCAAAGCCTGCTTGCATTCAATCTTGGCGTCGAGCTTGGCCAGGTCGCCATTATTCTTGCGCTCTGGCCTGCCTTAGTAATGTGTCGGCGCGTGAACTCCAGTTTGTGGATGTCCGTACGAGTGGGCTTAGCCGTTGGATGTGCGGCTATCGCCTGCTATTGGACCTTTCAGCGAGTTGCCGAGGTTTATTCCACGTTGGCTTAAGGTCATTGCGATGGCGCGTGCCGTGATGGTCGCCTGAGAGAAAAGCGGACATTCGGCTGTTCCACAGCATAAGACAGATTGGGGCTCCGGGCGGTCATTCGCTGCATACAGCGTCAATGTCCGCTGCGTAGGCCAAATTTACTCAAGTTTTTTGGCGAATTTTTTCGCGCCCGTATCTATAGTTCTAGACAGGCTGAGTTCCCCCCATGGGGTAGTCAGCATACGTCTCGGCTCTTTTGTTTGGTATTGCTGTTTCACAAGGCCCTGCCCCAGCGACACAACCAGCACACACGCAAATTGTGTCTCACAGATGTTGACTTTGCTTTTTGAGACAGTATGTGTCTCAATATTTAAGACTTTGAGAGACGGAACAGATCATGCTTGTTGGCTATGCTAGGACTTCGACTTTAGATCAAACGGCTGGGCTTGATGCTCAACTACGGGAACTGGAAAAAGCCGGGTGCGAGAAGGTTTTCACCGAACAGGTATCCTCAGTGGATGTGAGAGCGCGTGAGAAGCTCACAGAGGCGCTCAACTTTGTCCGAGAGGGTGATCACCTAGTAGTCACCAAACTAGACCGACTGGCGCGCTCTATGGCCCACCTGATGGAAATCCGTAACCAGCTTGACGCCGTTCGGGCGCACCTAACGATCTTGGGGTTAAGTCTCGACACTTCCACTGCCCAAGGCAAGCTGATGTTGAACCTGTTGGGAAGCGTGGCTGAGTTTGAGCGTGAGATTATGCTGGAGCGTCAGCGTGAAGGAATTGCCAAGGCCAAAGCTGCCGGAAAGTACAAAGGGCGCAAACCAACCGCATTGGCAAAGTCGGACGAGGTGCTTGCGCTGGCAGGTGAAGGCATCGGCGCCACCAAGATTGCAAATGACCTCGGCATCAGCCGTGCGTCGGTGTACCGGATATTAAATGCAGGTCAAAGCTGACCGCTGCTACCCGCGTTGTTGACGAGCGAAACGGATGCCAAGCTGAAGCTTAACAGACTTACGCTCGCGCCGTGTCATCAATCTTCTTTGCTAAACCCTCCCTCTTATGAGGGAAGAACCGGACAGAGATTTTCACAAGTGTTCTGGGTAATGGTGGAGAATGCATTCCCTCGGAGAGGGGTCAGATACAGATCATCTACTAATTCGGTGAAGCCAAAACTGCCAAATTCGTAATCAGCAAGCACCGATCTTGGTCGTATTTTCTGATTGCTCATTAGCAATCTCAGCAAGTACCTCTCCAACGTCTGCTGTAACCAGACCAGTTGGACCAGTATAATTGCCAGAATAGGCCTTCTGGGCCGGGATTTCTCCGGCACCCAGTTTAACTGCAACTCTCTCCATTATCTCGGGAAGTTCGTCCTCAAGTGTCTTGTAGGTTATAAAGCTGTCATGGATTGGCAGGCACGGTTGCCGCATTTCAACAAATCTGAGCATGATCGCTTCAGCAATTTCTGCATCTATGCGTTGCAAATAGACGCCTGCCCCAGTCATAAAATGTTCTTCCAACACGCTGTGGTGCTTAAGGATGCCATTGAGGAAGCTATTCCAAGGCATGCCCAACTCTTCCTCGTTGAATTCCGGGACAGTGTGGGGTGCAGGTCGACGGCTTGCGTTTAGCAGTACATTGAACGCTCGCTTTACAACCTTACGATGGCGTTCTCCGTACGGCTTGCTGTAGGGATCGATATCCTTTGGTATCGTGGACCCAATGGATTTGTATAGAAGCCTCATATGAATTGACGAAAAATCATACTCACACGTTAGCTTGCCGTTTATCTTGATATGTCGACGCAAACGTTTTGGCACGCTCTGCCACCATCCGCCATAGAACCTTCCACCTTCGTCCCACTGTGGGCTATTGAAGATGCGGCATAGCCGGTTACGTGTTGTGTCTATGCGCTGATACTGAAGAGGTTCGCGTTCGACTTTAGCCTCCTGCACAGCGTCACTCAGCCGGTCGGCCTCCATGCCGTTTGTTTGTTTTTGCGTCAGGTCCAATGTGAACCTATAGCCTTCGAGATGTCTGTTGATTTGCTCGACATTGTCGCGCCATTGGACAATCTGATCTGTATCAATAAAGGCGTGACGCTTCTTTTTCCCGTTGCGCTTAACTCGTAGAATAATTGGATCCGATGTATCGACAAGATGCTCGGGTCTAAGTCCCGCTATACCCAGTTTCTCGACCAGTAGCTTTGTGCCTCTAACCCTAGTTCGCCGCCCACTCGCTTCGCTACCGATGCTTAACTCGTCCATATAGCCTGCTTCGACTAGACCTTTATACGCATCCAGGAATGGTCGCGCTGATACGAATTCCGGCTGGTCCAGGTTCTTTCGGCTAAGAGCATTGTTGTCCTTTGCAACGCCCACTTGCATGTCAGCATCTGCGACATAGGCATCGAACAAATCTAAGCAAATGGCTCTCAAACATTTGCGGAACCTAGCGCCGCTTGCCGCGTCCCTTCTACGCCGATTTTCCAACTGCTCTACTTCAGCTTGAATATGGTCTAGTCTATCAAAAATAGCAGGAGCAAACTGGTCTTTGGGAGTGCGCCAAAGATTAATTGGCCTGCTGGGCGCGTCTGTGAGTTCCAATCAGATTTTTCCTTTTTTTGGATGAGACGGCGAAAGGGAAGCTGTGCTTTTGGCGCCGGCGCCTCAAGTCATAAAACACCAATTGCAAACGCGAACTCAACACTTAGCAGAAAGCCAGAACACAAGCTGTTTTTGCGTCAATCTAAACCGTGTGGTTCGGTGGTTTTTAACTTCTCTACAAGTTGTCGGTTCAATTCCTTGCCGTTTTGCCCGTAATGAATTTCGCGGTGTATGCTTGGACAAATCGCGGCTACGTAACGTGGATCGTCCGGGCCATCATCCGACAGCCGGCGCGTGTGATGAACTTCGAGATACGGCTCCCCAGACTTAGTGCGGAACGGCGCTGGTTTGCCAGTAAGTTCACAGAAGCCCCCCGCTCGCGCGAGAATGTAGTCTCGGACAGCCTTACTTCTTGCTCTGTAGGCTGAACGCGCATTTTTCCACTGTTTAGCCTGGCTGGGTACGGCTGCTGCAATAGCCTTTTCTCGCAAACGTTCAATTTCGCTAGATGCTGGTGGTGCGTTTCCCACTTCCAGAATGGGTTCAACATCACTTTCGAGTTTGATCAAATGAAATTGGATGCAATCACGCAACTTATTATTTGTATCTGCGCCTCTCAGGATATCCCAAGACTGACACGCAAATCGCCCTAAGAACCGAACTGGTTTGGATTTACCAAGGGCTTCAAATAGAAGAAGTTCTTTTCCTAGTTTGTCATGATCTCTGATGGCAGCGTTACCACGCAGAAACTCCATGTCTCCAGTTTGTCCCTCTCCAGTGTACAAGAACACTCCTTCGTCGCGCCAACCGTCCAAATAGCCATGTTGTTCACCACTTTTTCCGGTGAAGATGAAGACGTAGGGATGATCCTTAGGGGTAGATATCCCACCCTGCATTTGCCCCCCGAATAAGGCGTGAATGTCTTCGCGCCGGGAGTACTCAACGCCTTCAACAAATTCCATTGGTACCGCTCCTTCTAGTCAGCCATTCTGTGGACACAACTATCGCAAGAAATACTATTAGGATTGAAGCTCCTGCCGATCGACATCTCATGAGTGCCAATCTATCTTCTTTGTCACAGCCTATTTTGCTACTTTGCGGGACGCTTGTCTGGCTTCGAATTGCTCCCAAAGCTTCATATGCCCCTTCTGCCGCGCGTCAGCTAGCCACAACTTCCTTCTTGCTTCAGGTTGCTCAAGAGCGCGGTACTTACCACCTGAGAACTTTGGCCAATCTATCGCCATTCCGAGCTTGACCATTTCCGCAGACAAGTCGCGGCCATCTTCCAGATAGCACTTTGCCACGGTACGACCGTGGTCATCCTCAGCAGTGACCTCTGCTCTAACTTTCTGCCCCTTGCATAGGGATACCAAAGCCCACTTGGCCTTCTTGCCGTAGGGGTGGTTAATCTCAGGCGCATCAACGCCGAACAAGCGCACTTGCTTTTTCTGTATCTTTATCGTGTCGCCGTCCACAACGTAGGCAGCGCCCTCCAATACTGCGGCGGTGGGTTTCGGTACTACGCTGCCCGCATCGAAACGTGATGGCCGACTTGTATTCTGGGTAGGCGACGCGCCCAACCTCGGTTTCAATTCCGAAGTTTCCTGTCGTTTAGACCTAGTACTTTTGTCAGGCTGTCGTTTGCTACGCGCAATGAGCAGTACAGCCACCACGACGACAATTAGCAGTAACAAGACTTCCATAGTATCGAACCTTCTAATGTTTACAAAAAAGTGCATGCAACGCAGTCGTCGGGTGCATCGCACTTTACGAATAAGAGCAGGGTGACCTAGCTCCTTGTTCCGCCAGCTTGGAGACTTTGTTCGAGACGTAGTTCTACTATTTTGTTCTTATCCCTTGTCGGAACTTTCATGTGCCCGTGGCCCGGCTGTTTTGCATGATCGATTGCACATAGAACTTCGAGATTTTCTAAAGTGTTATCGGTTACGACGCCACTCTTGTGATGGCAGTGCAATAGATGGGGCACCGACCTGAGGTTTACGCCACATGCCTCGCAAGTCCAGTTTTTCCCACGCCTAGTTCTCTTAGAGATTGCCGCCCAGTCGTCGACGTAGACATTGGGTTCAGCAGTCGTATCCCTTCTCGAAGGTTTATCGTGAAAGAAAGTTGAAAACTCTAGGAGGAACTGGCTAATCTGAAACTCTCGCCAAATATCAGCCTTTGATTGGGATCCCCCATTCTCCAGCTCGAGCCTATCGTTCGGTTGTTCGTACCCACGCCAATTGATCGCTTTCAAACAGTTCTTACAGACTTTGAGGGCTGCTTCTGTCTCGCCTCTTTCACCACTATCGTTCTCGAACCAATCGACAAGAAAACGCCCGTCCATTCGATTAGTGACCACATACCGCTCGAAACGTCCTGCATGCCGCATTGTGTCCAGCGTTTCACATTCTGCAACATGAAAACGGCGCGATTTCTCAGGCTCGTGTTCCAGCGTATAGCGGTCGGCTCGAGTGTCCTTAATGTAAAGGATGACCTGCTCGCCTTTATAAGAAAGCAATCCGCCAGGACCACGCGTCACGTCATCAAGTGTGATTTCAATCCCAGACTGGAGTTGAATTCTGATCTCTTCTCGGGGATCAAGAGGACCAGTTTTAGGCGTCCAAGAAGATTGACCCGCCCCCATTGTTGAGCGAAGGCGAACTAACTCTGTGAAGTCCAAGTCGAGCTTCATTGCACTTCCTCGAGTATTTTAACAATTTCTGAGCGCGCCTTTGTTCGGACCCTAAATTCGACGCGGCGTGAAAGACTTGGATCTTCCAAGCCGAATTCGTCCAGCATTAGTCGGCTTGAAGAAAGACCATTGGCTGTTAGCAGAGACTGCAACCAATCTCGTTCCTCGGCAACGTCTGGTAGCGTTAGAGCAAAGCTAAGAACTTCTCTGGTTCGTGCTTGCGACAGAGCCATGTTGTTGTAGTAGGCTTGTTCAGGCGACGCACTATTCCATTCAGACGATGTGTGACCCTCAATCCTAATCTCTTCGATCGCTGGCCTAAACTCTGAGAGAACCTCGACGTAGCGTGGGAAAAAGTCGGAAAGTATCTCTCTAAACTTCTCTCGGATAGTTGATTGGCCTTCGGAGAACAAAACTTCCGGTGCATTGAAACGAATGAGAAGTGTTTCTTTCTCAATCTCGGCATTCCATAGCGGCAAATCGGCCTCAAACTCTTCGACAAGTTTATTATAAATTTTGGTTTCAGTGTCCTGCCAGGTCAGCGCAATTTGAGCTATACTCTCTCTTTGTTTCTCTAGCTGTTCTTTTTGAAACTCAAGTTCGTCGTTCTGCTCCTGAAGCGGTCGGATGAATACGACGGCGATGAAAAGAAAAATCACCATCAGACCAGCCATCAAGTCTGAGACAGAAAGCCAGTCGCTGTCGTCGTCTTTTTTGGACATCCCGAAAAAATCGTTCATGAGTTCACTCTACTTGCGTTGACCAATGTGCGAAGTTGCTCAGTCAACGGCGAATAGTCAGAAACGAACTTCTCGGACAGCGAAGCGAGATTACTGCCGAGTAACTCCAACGACCTCTGTAGTTCTTGCTGCATCTGTTGATCAAAATCCGCGAACTGTTGATTGATCTTCTCGGAGCTGGACGTCCATGCCTCTTGAATGGCCTTTTGAGCCTCCCCCGCAGCAGCTTCAATAAGTTCCCCATGTCGATTGAACTCTTGTGATGCGCTTTCGTTCATTTGGGTCATTGCGTCACTGACACCTTTGGAGATTGCCCCTTGCGCGTCCTCCGCACTCGTAAGGAGGGTGCCATACCCACTTGAAATTTTATCAAAGCTACTCTGGCTTTCTGCAAGCGCAGCCTGAGACTTTGCGACAGCGTCACTAACGCTGACACCAAGATCCGAGGTTATCTTTTCCAGATTTGTTTCAATTATCGGGAACGCTTCGATGGCTTTATCTCTAAGCTGAGAAACTGCATCTAAGTTCGCTTGCAAGACTTCCGATTGCGTGTTTATGCCAGTAAGCGCAGGCTCTAGTTTTTCAATTGCTTGCGGAATGCTGGCTGAATGCTCCTCTACTTTGGACAGTGCTAGTTGAGTAGCTTCGATCGACTTTACTGCCGCTTCCAGACGACCTTGAAGACTGTCCACGTGTTCCCGATACTTGTTTTGCCACTCAACCATGGAAGCGACGGCAGAGTTGAGTTCCTTAAAGTTCTCACCAAACTGCTCAGTAAGGTTTTGATTGAAATCCCGAATTACCTCTTCGAGCGCCTGGACAATGGCTTTTTGGTTATTTTCAACCATGTGCTCGGAAAACTCACGGAACTCCTTGATGAGCTCAGTCTGTCCATCATGAAGCGTGGTTCTCAGCTTTTGGACCTGCGTCAAGAGGCTACTGTCACCATCTGAGGATATGGCACTACGAAGTTGTTGCATCTGCTCTCGTGATGCATCGGCACTCTTGCGGCCGTCGTCTCGGATTTCTTGCAAAACTGAGAATATATCTTCCGGTGTTGCGTCAGCTGTTTCCGCTTTGGAAGGTGCAACTGTTCGGACTAACCTGAACAAGATCGACGCAGCAATGCCAACAATACTCGTTGTGAACGCTATCTTGAGACCAGCCAACAGGCTAGGAACGCTTTCATCGATACTCTGCACGTCAAAATCGAGCAGACCGATGAGAATACCCGTGAAAGTTCCCAATACACCTAACGTCGCTAAGCTGTTTGGTGTAATAGCAACAAAACTGCCACCGAACCGGCTCTTGTTCAGGCCAGGCACAAACAAAAAAAGTATCGCCACTCCGAGCCACATAACAATTGCTGCGGAAAACAAGTAGGCAATCTCATCTTCAACTATCGAAGAGTAGATGCGAAAAATTTCATCCATTTCTATTCCCAAACTTCCTATTTTTTTCGGACGACAAACTGTCTGTCCGTGGCACCCAAAAAGTTTAGCCACGTTCTATGGTGGCCTAGGGTTGCAAACCTTGAGCGAGATCAACTCTCGCGGATGTCAGAATTTGAACCATCCTCGAGCACTCCGACACCTACACTTGGTATGAACAAAGCGTAGTGATCAGGACCTCTGCCGTGACTTCGACGTGGGGTTTTCCCGATCTACATTGCTTTGACATCTAAAGGCTTGAAAACCAATGTGGAATTAGTAATTTATCAGGCTGTCGCCTTTCGAATTCTTGCCAAAGTTATAACAATTTCAGCCAAACAAAATTTGGTTTGCGCAAACTGGATGCAGTTTACTCTCTAGACGGCATCACCACTGCCTAACTCTCAAACTACACACCAATAGAGAACAGTCTGCTTCGAATGCTAGGCCTCTTACGCAGATGGTGCATCACCCAAAGCATACAATAGAAGAATTGCTAACAAAGGTGACCCTACGATGGAGATGAGCACCCAGATCAGACCAGACCGGTTTCGGTTCTGCGCCATATTCATAGGCACGATGATCCAGAGCCAAATCACAAAAGCCAGTGCAAGGGCGCTTACTACAATAGCAACAATTGTCTCCACTATGACTGCTCCTACTTATCTGGTGAACTCCATTGCCCACACTCAGGTGCAGACAACTCCACTGGTTCTGCAGAGACCACTAACTTAGGGTCCACCCGACACATTCGCATTTGACCAGTTTCCGTGTTGGTTTGAACCAATAAGATACCGGACAACATGAGGGTTTGGTATTTACCCTCATCCGCACTTGCTAGTGATGTGGTCGCAAGCATCAACCCAAAGGCAGTCGCAGTCCGTTTCATGCGCATTGCTCCATATCAATACATCTATCAATGAGTACCGTGCCGAATTTAAACAGTACAATAAAGAAGTACTGCGTTTAGGTCATAGTCAGTTGGGTGCTGAGGATTGCGTACTTATAAGTGTGACTCTAAGGTGAGACACACTATAAACCAACACACTACAATAGTGTTTACTATCAGTGTATTAGGCGTTCGGCGGCGTTTCCCCTAGGCTCCACCAAAATCCATTGATTTTGTTGAACTACTTCGCGTCATTGAACGTCTGCCCCTATTCTAACCCTAAATTCACGCCGCTTGCCGAGGCTTCCAGGGTCGTATCCCCGAGGCCCAACCGAGTCGGAATGTCGCACCCCACCCCCCGGCCTCACCCGGACGCGGCGCAATTTTGTTTATACCCCACGCACACCAAGCGCGGGGTATCTGGACTTTTTGACTGCCAGGTCAGGTGAGATATGGCCACCCCCGCGCGGCTACAAACTCGTTACGCCGAGAGTACATCAGCTGCTTGGCCATTTGGTGCACTTAGCACGAAAGACCGCTTTGAAGTCCACGCAGACACCCGATCCATTCCGATCATTATCCGCAATGCGGACAAAGCGAACATCCATGGCTAGGTCGTAGACGCCAATTCAACGAATATTGATGGATCCGGCTGAATGGCCGTTTGGTAGCAGCGGCAGCAACATATAGTGTGGTGATCGTTGAATATGGTCCGGTTAGATGCCGAGCAGAGGTTACAGTGAATACCGAATTGGAAAGTGTGAACGCCGAACTGGCGATCTTGCGCGAGCGAGAATTTGCAATGCGTGAAATCTTGCGAGTGATCAGCGCGTCACGAACTGATCCTGAGCCGGTTTTCGAGACGATCCTGAAAAATGCTGCACGCCTGTCTGGCGCGCCTCTTGCCAATCTGTGCATCCTCAACGACACACGCAGTCACTGGACGCTGGTCGCGCATCACGGTGAAGGATTGCGTCACTTGAGCGTGGGGAAAAGCACGCGTCTTTCGGACAGCAATCTAGTCCCCGCCGCCGCAATGCGGACGGCCTCCATCGTTCATGTTGAAAACCTGGTCGACTCCGACCTTTACCAGCAAGGCGACACCGGCCGGGTTGCGATGGTCGAAGAGGAAGGCATGCGCACCATATTGGGTGTTCCATTTCTGCTAAAAGGCGAGGCAATCGGATGCATTACTCTGTTCCGGCGTGAGGTGAAGCCCTTTACTCAGGACGAAATCGAACTGGTGGAAACCTTCGCCGCGCGCCGCATGCCTGTCTATTGCTTCGCTCCGCTGATGACCGGCATCTTCACTTAGTAGCTGCGAATGTCGAACAGTCTGGATACGTCGACTTTCTGCGGGCGAACCCACATTCGATGAAAGACAAGGCCTCGCTTTCTGTTGAGGCAGTCCGATCAATGGAGGTCCGTCAGTATCCGGACATTGAAGCGCTGGCGGGCGGCACAGCTATTTCAGAGCAATTGAAGAACACGTGGGAGCTAGAGCGTATGCGAACACTGCTCTACGTGCCTCTGATCAAAGGCGACCGCGCAATCGGCGCTATCGCACTCTATCGGCTTCATGTCGAGGAGTTCAGCGAAGATGACATCGACATACTGAAGCTTTTTGCCGCCCAGGCTGTGATTGCAATCGACAATGTAAGACAGTTCAAAGCGCTGGAAGCCTTGAACGCCGAACTCGGCGACCGCGTCCGATCTCAGGTAGGAGAACTTGAGCGAATTGGCCGTCTGAAACGCTTCCTTCCAGCTGCGGTTGCTGACGCAGTGGTGAGTGCCGGCGACGAGAGCATGTTGCCCTCCCATCGCGCGTTGGTTGCAACCCTGTTTTGCGACCTGCGCGGTTTCACTGCTTTCTGCGAGTCCGCTGAACCCGAGGAAACCATCGAAGTCCTTCAAACGTATCACCAAGAAATGAGTGACTTAATTGATCAATATGGCGGTGGCGTCGACCAGCGGGCTGGCGATGGCATCATGGTTATTTTTAATGATCCAATCCCAGCAGATGATCCTGCGGGCGACGCGGTGCAACTCGCGTTAGCAATGCGCGACAAGATGCGGGAGCTCTGTGCCCGATGGAAAAAGCTGGGTCATCGCCTTGGCTTCGGCGTCGGCATTTCATTTGGCTACGCCACGGTTGGTATCGTTGGCTCGGCGGGGCGATACGACTACACTGCTTCTGGCACCACCATTAACACCGCGGCCCGGTTGTGCGATATGGCTGCCAACGATGACATTTTGATCTCTCCACGTACCTGGGCCGCGGTTGAAGGGACTGTAAAAGCCGAAAGCCGAGGCGGGATAGAAATGAAAGGCATCAGGGAACCTGTAGACGTATTTGCTATTCTTTCTGAGTAGTTTCCATCGGCAATAAGAAATCAATGCAAGAGACTATAGGGAACTCTGAAAACCTGCCTTGGGCTCGGTGCGGTCGTTTGCTACGGAGCGGCACTGTATTGTCGATTGAGTGTCCACTTTGGGCTCGTAGCAGCCGTTCGCTGCAATCGGCCTGAACGACTGCTTCGCGGACAAACCCGCCTTATGCGGATGCAAATATTTGGGTCAATCTTTTTAGCTGTACGCCAAAAAGTTGTCATACCGGACAAGACTTCTAGTTTACACTATTAATGTCGAAGACATCATTGGATGAAGGGGACGTCGGTTGTGAACACCAAAATCAGTTGCTTAACCGCACTTGCGAGTGGAGTGCTTTTTGCAAATCCGATTTACGCCGAGGTCATTGCTGACACGATCTACTCGGGCGGCCCGATTCTCACCATCAACGACGCACAACCGACGTCCGAAGCCGTTGCGGTTAAGGATGGTCGAATAATTGCGGTTGGCGCACTTGCGGATATTGCTACACATCAAGGAGATACGACAGAGCTTTTCGATCTAGAAGGTCGCGCCATGCTGCCCGGTTTCGTCGACAGTCACGGTCACGCGATAATGGGCGGACTACAAGCTCTTTCAGCTAATCTTCTGGCCGCACCAGACGGTGACGTAACCGATATTCCCAGTCTTCAGGAGACCTTGAACAACTGGATAGCTGGCAACTCAGAAATGGTGGACAAAGTGCAACTGATCGTTGGCTTTGGCTATGACCAATCGCAGTTGAGAGAGCTACGCCACCCAACGCGCGAAGACCTTGATGAAGTGTCAACGGATATCCCAATCATTATCGTCCACCAATCGGGCCATTTTGGCGTCGCCAACTCCAAGGCGCTTGAACAAACAAATGTTGGTGCCGATACGCCTGATCCCGCAGGCGGTATCATCCGACGGCAACTTGATGGTGAGCCAGACGGTGTACTTGAGGAAAATGCATTTTTTATGGTCTTGACCAACCTACTCAGTGGGCTTGGCGAAGAGGGCTTGCGCGCTTTCGCTGACGCGGGTCCTAAGCTTTGGGCGAGGTTCGGCTATACAACTGCACAGGAAGGGCGGGCAGCTCCTCCAATTGTCGAAGTGATGAAAAGCGTCGCGTCCGAAGGCGGATTTAAAATTGACGTCGTTGCCTATCCAGACGTCATGGTCGATCGGAACTATATCGCGGAAAACGTATCGGATTCGTATGTAAATCGCATGCGTGTCGGTGGCGCAAAACTGACCATTGACGGCTCTCCCCAAGGGTTCACGGCATGGCGCGACCGCCCTTACTTTGACCCGGTGGGCGAGTATGAACCCGGCTACGTTGGTTATCCTGCTGTAACAAATCAGCAGGTGATCGATGCCGTCGATTGGGCGTTTGACAACAATATCCAGATCCTTGTGCATTCCAACGGAGAGGCTGCGTCTGACCTTCTGTTGGCATCTATCGATCGTGCCACGACCAAGTACGGACCAGCGGACCGACGCCCCGTGCTGATACATGGTCAATTCCTGCGCGAAGATCAGGTTGATGCGATGAACAGGCTAAATGTGTTTCCTTCATTGTTCCCTATGCACACCTTTTACTGGGGTGATTGGCACCGCGATCACACTGTTGGACCAGTCCTTGCTGAAACCATTTCACCGACTGGCTGGGTGCGCGAGCGAGGCATGATGTTCGGATCGCACCATGATGCGCCAGTGGCATTTCCAGATAGCATGCGTGTTCTGGATGCGACAGTAACCCGCCGTACAAGGTCTGGTGACATCCTAGGCCCATCTCAGCGGGTGGATGTGTTAACAGCCCTTAAATCGATGACGATCTGGCCTGCATGGCAACACTATGAGGCAGACATGAAAGGCAGCATCGAAGTCGGGAAGTTGGCTGATTTCGTGATCCTGTCAGACGACCCCACTGCGGTTGATGCCGAAGAATTGGATCAACTTCGTGTGACGGCGACGATCAAGGAAAACGAGGTGATCTACAAAGCGATGGATGGAGAACAGGACGCCAAGTTGAGGCAGTCCCCATTTATGAGTGATCCAGTGACGGCCCATCGCTTCCTGCATGCCATGTATCGTGGCGCAGGCGTTGAGAAGCCGGTCTTTGGATGCTTGCTCAGCTATGACAAATGCGAAACACTGTTCGGTACGCCCGCAACACGTCTTGAATGAGGGCACCGAAGTCGCTGAAGTAGCCTTCCAAAAGGCTACTGAGCAACCTGTAAAGTTATTCGCTTTGCCTTAATCTCGGCCGGCGCTGAGCAGTTTCTCTACGCAATCTGAGGGCAACCAATGAATGACGACATTGGGCTCCGAGCAGACCTACACCGCATTTTGGTGAGTGTCTGCGTGTCGCGTTAAGCAGTCGTTCGAAGCCGTCGATTTGTAATTTCCAGCACAAGTGTCGGCATTCAGCGGTAGCAGCCGTTTGTAAAATACCGTCGAAGGTCCGAGTTGCGGACAAACCCGACTTTGACTTTCTCGGTAGGTTCAATTTAGCACTTTAGTGACGACCAACGAATTTCTGTGTTTATTAGACAGGACAATTTCGAAAATTCGAGATTTCCCCGGAGAAGAAATGCAGGACGTACAAGGGACAAGAAGACTAGCCGCAATAGCCGCAATCGATATGGTTGCCTATAGTCGGTTGATCGAACAGAACGAAGCGGACACTCTAGCCCGCCAGAAGGTCATTCAGAAAGAAGTAATCGAGCCTCTGGCGTCAAAGTATGGCGGCCGGATCGTCAAAACCACTGGCGATGGAGCGTTGATCGAATTTGATAGTGCCGTCAACGCGGTTTCGTGGGCAGCCGCCTTTCAGCGTCGTGTTGCCCATCTCGAAGAAGAGAGCGAAGAACACAAACGCATCGCTTACCGCGTGGGCGTCAACGCGGGCGAAGTTGTTTTTGACGACAACGACGTATTTGGGGACGGCGTAAACCTAGCTGCCCGGCTTGAAGCTCTGGCGGACACCGGCGGTATCATGATCTCCGAAGGCGTCTTCAGAAACGTAGCAGGCAGGGTAGACTTCGGCTTTGTCGACTTGGGCGAACAATTCGTTAAGAATATTGCGCGACCCGTTCACGCCTATCGTGTCCTTCTGGACGAGGACGATGCCGGAAAGTTCGTCCCCCTACCGAAGTCGTCGGTACTCAGGCGGAGAAGCATTTTGGCGAGCGCTGCCGTATGCGCATCGGTTAGTATTGCCTTGTTCGTTTACATCTTTCTTTTGCCCGGTGACGAACCGCAGGTTTCAGGCGTTTTGATCGTTCCGTTCCAAGCCGACGACCCTTCTGCACAAGTACTCGCTGACGCCGCCACGGAGAACTTGTACCTGTCATTTGAGCGTCTGAACCAACTAGAAATGACGCCTTACAGCATTGCGAAATCCTATGAGGGGATCGATGTCAGCACAGATGAAGCAACCCGGGATCTGGGCATACGGTACGTTTTGGATGGCTCAGCGAAATCGAACAGTGGAGAAATTGAACTTTTCGCCCGACTTCGGGACGCGTTGGCATCTGGCGACGGCGTCATTTGGGAGCAGAATTTTCGCGGAGAAGCCGATCAACTTCTGGGTATGCTTGTAACCGTAAAGCTGAAGGCCGTTGGTGCTATGAAGGCCAAGCTCAATGACGTTGAGCGCAGCATTCTGGAGAACCGACCAACGCAAAACCCCGCAGCCTACTTAGCTTACGCCAATGGCAGGAGGCTTCTCGAAAGCAAAGACTTCACCGACATCGCAAAAGCACTTCCCTTGTTTGACGAAGCAATATCGATGGACCCGCGGTTCGACGACGCAAAGTTGGGCAGCGCCGAAGCGAATTTCCAAATTTGGGAAGGCAGCTTCAACACGATCAAGTACACACTTGATGCAAAGACGGACTTCTCCGAGTTGATTGAGCAAGTGCTTCAAAACGATCCTCGCAATCCTGAAGCGACGGCTTTGAAGGTGCGCGCTCACTTGGAACAACTCGAACCTGATCTTGCCCTTGCGCTGGCGAGGGGGGCTGTGTTCAAAAATCCAACCAATCCGGCGCTGCGCGTTGTGTTAGGAATGAGCCTGACGACCGAAGGAAATTACGAGGATGCAATCGCAGAATTTCAAGAGTATGAGCGCCAGTCGCCAAAACTGAATTCTGGCGAAAAGGGAGATCTTGCATGGAACTACCTGCGAGCCGGCGACAGCGGGCGGGCGTTGGAACTGCTGAAAAGTATCCCGGAAGAAGATTTGCGTGAGCAACACCATCGGCATTTCGCTGAGGCAAACTTTCGGGAAGGCAATATCAAAGCCGCGCGGGCACACATGGAGCTGTTTCTGAAAAACAATGTCTGGCTTAATCTTAACTGGATGAAGCCATGGTTTGAGATTTACAAGGACCCGCAGGTTTTTTCGGTGTTCGAAGAAGCTATGTTGGGATCAGGACTCCCAGAGTGGCCTTTCAACTTCAACGAAGGGCGCGAGGCTGACCGTATCGCTCATGATGAATTGGTTCTTTTGCACTCAGATTCTTTCATCGAACAGCACTCGGTTGGTCCGTTCGGCGCTCCATATTCAGAAAATCGCAATTCAGATGGAAGGATCGAATTGAATTTTGCGTGGATGAATGGCGTACCTTTGTCCGGAACATGGAAGGTTTTTGGTGATCAGATTTGCCGTAACATCCCTTCCGTACATCAGGGGCGTGATCTGTGTCATTTCCTCTATCTCGATCCTGAGAAATCGACTGATGACCACCGGTATGTTGCAGCGCCATGGTCGTTTGGCATCGTAAAATCTGTGTTCGTCCGGACGAAAAAGTGATGCAAGCCAAGCACGCACGCCTGGCTCGCCTACTCTCACTTTGCGAAACCCTAATGGTCAGAGACGCCTAGCTTCTCTACTTCGCCTTTGGGCTCGGTGCGGTCTTGCGCTACGATCTGTCTGAGGGACCGCTATGCGGACAAAGCGGTCGATGACGAGAAGCCTAGAGTTTTCAAATTCCAGTATCGAAAATCGAAGGGCGCACGGCATCCTCTTACCTTCGAACAATAAAGTTTTGGCGATGAACAACGTATACTGCTCAAATTGAATTCAAAAAACGCTCTATTTCCACTAGGGCTTTAGGCCAGGCGGGATCATACTCTGGCATCGTATTGTTTGCTGTCTCAAGGCCAATATAGCGCGCATTCTGGATGCCGGAGGCGAATATCCTACCTTGTTCAACACTGTGCATCCTGTCTCGATTAGCGTGCATGACCAGAGTTGGACAGGTAATCCGCAGAAGTAGATCGGTTACGTCGACCCCTGCGACCAGTGGTCCAATCTTGAGCCAATCCTGATGGTCCATTGCCACTTTCATAAATTCTGCATAAGTGCGCTGGTCATGCGGACTTGCGGTTGGAGCAAATGATTGGGCCATCAAGTCTCTTGCAGAAGGGTATTCATCGTTCCAGCCTTCGAGACTCATATCCATCATTGCTTGCCCAAGCGCGGCAATTCCGGGCTGTGAACGCACTGCGAGTCCTTGTGCAAATCCACCGAGTAGAACCAACCCCGAAACACGGTCAGGATTATGTGCGGCAAAAGCCGCCGCAATGGTTGCCCCAAAAGAAATGCCAAACAATGGAACTTTTTCGATCCCGGCTGCGTCCAGTACGGCCTCAACATCTTCGACGATTCGATTCAAAGACACATCCTGCACGCCCCGCTGGGACAAGCCATTGTTTCTACCATCAAACCGATAAAGGCAGTGATTTTCAGAAAGCAGCGGCAACCACCCGGCGATGGTGTTCATCGTCCAATCGTATTCCAGATGCCTGAGCCAGTTTGGTGTGACCAGTAACTTTCTACCGCTTCCAGTGGATGTCCAGGCAAGCGTTGTACCGTCTTTTGATTTTGCAAAGCGGACGTTTTGAGAGTTAGCCAGCAGCTTGTTCTTTGCGCGTCTTTTGTCACCATCTAAATCAATAGAATAGGCTTCCACTGGATTTGGAATTCCCTTCAACCGTATCGAGCTTTCTGGTCGCAAAGCAACCGCCAGCGAAGTTCCCGCAACTTCAGCAGCTGTCTTGCTGACTAGACAACTTCCAATATGCGCGCTGGACTGAAGGCGCGATGCAACATTCACGGCCTCTCCGAACAAGTCTGTGCCATTTGGCATTACGTCGCCAACGTGGAGACCTCCTCGAAGTGTTACGTCTTCATCTCTCATCTGAATGAAAATCTGGCTGGCAGCATTAATTGCGTCTGTGGCTGCAACAAACTCAACCAAAGCACCATCTCCCATCAGCTTGAATATTCGTCCTTTGTTTTCATGGACCAACGGTCTGATCACATCGTCCAAAATGCGTTGTAGAGTGTTCAGCGTGGTCTCAGCATCCTCTGACATGCGCTTGGCATAATCGACGACATCGAGGCTTAGGATCGCAGCAATTTTCCGCTTCATCAGTCGATGTGATCCTTTTAGCTAAACCAATTCCTCTGAACCAAAATTAACAGACGAATAGATTTTTGTGACCAAAACTTGTGCCTGGGCATTTTGCTAAGCCTGCAAGTTCCCAAACTTGCGTTGAAACACACAGCCGAGCAAAATGTCGTATTGGCTGGCGAAACCTAGAATTAAGGTGAATGATTAACGCATTTCGCGTTGCTAACGAAGGTTCACTTCGAAATATCCATTCTAATGGTATCAGTCCGTAGTTCTTCTCATCTGTGACCGATGGCAGCCCGAAGCGGAACTTCGACTCCGAGCTTTGCAAAATCTAACAAGCGGAAGGCAGCTACCATTAGTGTGAATGGCTTGAAGGTATCGAGCGCTTCGCCACGGCGACAATTTAAGAAAAAAATGACTGCGAGAAACAAAGCGGCTGAAACTGCTCTCTGACAGGAAACAGGCGTCCCCGCACACTTTCGCGCTATTCGAGCTTAGCCCAAGGTGTTTCCGGTGATGAAGGTGTACGAACTTTCGACCAGATCGATGACGACATCCAACTCTACTGGTGTGGTCGGAGTATAGATCATGACAAAGCCACTCCATCCGGGACGTTGATTAGCCC